>DASQZA010000069.1:0-38404 GCA_035638935.1 Gemmatimonas sp.
CGTGGCGGCGAAGCCCAGGCCTTCAGCTCTCCCCGAGCCTGCGGGTCGAGAAGAACTACTTCGGGGATTCCCCGACGTTCAATCCCGCTGTGCAGCAGCTGTTCGGTCGCCGCAACGACTTCGTCCCGCGCAACCTGGGTATCAGCCCACGCATCGGATTCACCTGGACCCGAGGAGCCTCGCAGGAGATCGCGTTCTTCGAGGGTGCAGCACTCCGTCCGCGCACCGTGATT
The DNA here is from genome assembly GCA_035638935.1 of Gemmatimonas sp. Lineage (GTDB taxonomy): Bacteria > Gemmatimonadota > Gemmatimonadetes > Gemmatimonadales > Gemmatimonadaceae > Gemmatimonas. The sequence continues at coordinate 234 of DASQZA010000069.1, forward strand.
CAGGGTGGAACGGGCCTGTTCATCAACGCCACGAGCGCCGGCACCATCAGTGGCCCGCTGACGAACACCGGCTTGCCGAGCAGCGCGCAGCAGCTGCTGTGTACGGGCGACGCGACGCCGGTGCCGAACTGGCGTGCATATGCGACGAATCCGGGCTCCGTTCCCGACCGCTGTGCCGACGGAAGTTCGGGTACGATTTTCTCGAACAGTGCACCAAACGTGTCACTCGTGTCGCGTGACTTCGTGCCACAGCGGTCGATCCGGTCCGATCTTTCATGGGCGCGTCCGATTCTCGACGGGCGGTTCCAGACCAGCGTGCGCGGGTCGCATTCGATCAACCTGAACCAGCAGCAGACGGTCGACATCAACTTCGTGCCGGAGGTGCGCTTCGCGCTGGCCTCCGAGGGCGGGCGTCCGGTGTTCGTCGCGCCCACGAGCATCGCGCCGGCCACCGGTGCGATCGCCTCGCGCGATGCGCGTGTGACGCAGCAGTTCTCGCGCGTTTCGGAGCTGCGCTCCGATCTGCGATCGCAGTCGATGCAGGCGAGCATCTCGCTGTCGCCGATCCAGCGCACGCCGGCCCGGTTCGGATGGAGCGCGACGTACACGTACCTCGCCGTGCAGGAGCAGTTCACCGGTTTCAACAGCAACACGGCGGGCAGCCCGCTGCTGGTGGAGACGGCGCGCAACAGCAATGGGCCGCATCAGATCAACTACACGCTCCGCTACAACTTCTTCGATTACGTGCGCGTGACGTGGTCCGGCAACCTGCGCTCCGGCTCGCGCTACACGCCGATCGTCGGTGGCGACGTGAATGGGGATGGCAGCGCGAACGATCGCGCCTTCGTCTTCGATCCGGCGAATGCCGGCGATCCTGCGCTGGCAGCCGGCATGCGGCAGCTCATCGACAACTCGAGTGGTGCCGCGCGTTCGTGCCTGCTGCGTCAACTGGGCAACATTGCCGCGCGCAACAGCTGCACCGCCCCGTGGACCAACACCGGATCGATCAACATCTCGCTCGATCGGGCGAAGTTTCACATGCCGCAGCGCGCACAGGTGGATCTCTCGCTCAGCAATCCGCTTGGCGCCGCGGACCTGGCGTTCAACGGCTCTGGCAACCTGCGGGGATGGGGGCAGAGCCCGTTTCCCGACCAGTCGCTGATGTACGTGCGCGGCTTCGATCCGGCAAGCAACCGCTACAAGTACGAGGTGAACCAGCGCTTCGGTGCGACGCGTCCGCAGCTCCTCACGCTGCGGTCGCCGGTGTCCGTCACGCTCAATGTGCGCTATGACATCGGACGCACCCGCGAGCGGCAATCGCTGGTGCAGCAGCTCGATTTCGGACGCGCGCAGGCCGGCTCCCGAATTCCCGAGGCACAGCTTCGTTCATCGGGCAGCTTCAGCGTGACCAACCCGATGTCCACGATTCTCCGGTCGCAGGACTCGTTGCGTCTGACCGCGATGCAGGCCGACAGCATCGCGTCGATGAACCGGCGCTACACGTACCGGTCGGATTCCATCTGGACCGGAGCCGCGCGGTATCTGGCGGCGCTTCCCGCCAAGTACGACCCGGATCAGGCCAACGACCGCTACATGCGCGCGCGTCGGGCACAGATCGACCTGCTCATCGACGCAGTGAAGGCGATCCGCGAGCTGCTGACCCCCGCGCAGATTCGAAAGCTGCCGTCGTTCATCACGGTGTCACTGGATCCGCGGTATCTGGAATCGATTCGCAACGGCAGTGGTCTGTACGTCGGCGGTAACTCCTCACAGTTTTTCGGTGGTGCGTTCGCGCCAGCCGGTTTCGAGATCCTCCGATGAGCGCACACTCTCATACTCTCACGCCGATACAGACGATGGCGAGATTCTCGACGACGCTGTTACTGTGTGCAGGCGCCGCCGGCGTCGCCCTCACAGCGACAGTGCACGCCGCAAGAGCGCAAGTCGCCCCGGGAACACCAGCGGGTGCGCCCGGCGCTCCCGCTGGCGCTGCACCATCCGCTGCGGCCGCCGGCGCGCCAACAGTCGGCCCACCGATCCGGAAGATCGAGACGGCGCAGTTCCTTTCGACGGAACCCCTCGGCGCCATCACAGGTGTGCGTCACTTGAGCGATGGTCGGGTGATGTTGAACGACGGAACGCGACGCCGGCTGATGTTGCTCGACAGTTCGCTCAAGTTCGTGCGCGTAGTGCTGGACTCACTGACCGATGTCGAGAACGCGTACGGCATTCGGGCCGGAACGATCATCCCGTATCTCGGTGACTCGACGGTGTACATCGACCAGGCGTCGCTGGCGATGCTCGTGCTCGACCCCGCCGGGCGCATCGCCCGGGTTCGCTCCGTACCGCGTGCGCAGGACGCGTACTTGCTCTCGACGCTCGGGTCGAACGGTTTTCCGGGCTTCGACTCGAAGGGACGCCTGCTCTATCGTGTTCCGGCACAACGGGATCGACCGAAGGTGGCGCCACCGCCTGGCGTGCCATACATACCGCAACAACCCGACTCGTCATTCATCGTTGGTGTTTCGCTCGACACCCGCAAGGTCGACACGATTGCGTCGGTGCGCTCGCCGAAGATCACCTACGTCATGCGGCAGGCACCGGAGGGAATGTCGTTCAACACGCTCGTGTCGCCGCTGCCGATCGTCGACGACTGGGCGGTTTTGCCCGACGGTACGCTCGCGATCGTACGCGGCATTGACTACCGCGTGGACTGGATCGCTCCCGATGGCACGAGCAGCTCGTCGCCAAAGCAACCGTATCCGTGGGTCCAGCTTGGCGACGAAGACAAGACGCGCATGATGGACTCGGTCAAGACGGCGCAATTGCAGCGCGCGGAGTCCAGTTTCGCGATGCAGATGATCGCGTGGTCGAACCTGCTCAACAAGCCGTATCCGAAGACCTTCGCGCCGCCGGCGAACCTGGTGCTCACACCGGGGCTTCCCCGAGATTGGATCCTGCCGAAAGGCGTGTCGTTTCCGGCGAACTACACGTACGGGTGCCCACCGGGCGTGACGCCCTCGTTGCAGGGGCCGATGCCGGCCGCGCCTGCTGCAGCAGGCGCTGCAGCGCCCGGTGGAGCGATACCACCCTCGACACCCGTAGCACCGCCCTGCATGCAGAACATCTACGCCGAGTACTACGGACAGGGGTACACGCCGCCCGCACCGACGTATCGGGCACCACTGGTCTACCCTGCGGCAGAATTGCCGGACTACAAGCCACCCTTCGGTCTGCCCGCGATTCGCGCCGATGCCGACGGCAACCTCTGGGTTCGCGTGAACCAGGTCAAACCTGTGCCGGGTGGTGCGATCTTCGACCTCGTCAACCGGAAAGGCGAGATGTACGACCGCATCCAACTTCCGGTCGGCTACAATCTCGCGGGCTTCGGGCCCGGCAAGATCGTGTACCTCACCATGCGCGACGCAACGGGTTTGCACCTGGCCAAGGTGCGCCTGCAGTAGCGATTGCCTACGGGATTCCTGCCGGGTTTCTACCGGGTGCCGGTTCGCGTAGTGGATTGCGTGTTCGTTCGCGTGATCTCTAGCGCCGCCTGCGCAGCTGCCATCACGTCGCCACCGAAATCCACGATGCCGATCACGGTGAAGCGCCCGGGCGGCAACGCGGGGACGGGGATGCGGTAGCGCCGAAGTCCTCCCGGGAGCACCGTGGCTTCCGGGAGCGGCATCGAATGCACGACCGTGTTGTCGTGTGTTCGTACCTGCACCACGCCGACGATGTCGGCACGGCTTCGGCCGGTGTTCTCGAACAGCACGTCGATCGAATCACGGCGCACGATCAACGCGCTCACCGCGCCGGCCACGTCGAGCTCGGGCGGCGTGACGTAGAGGGGCAGGCTCCCACGCGTCATGACCGTGGGCTCCACCGAGAACGGGCGTGCGGCGAACCGGGTTGGCTGCACGACCGCGGCCGTCCAGCACTCGGCGTCGAATCGTGCGCCCTCGCGCACCGTGATCCGCAGGGTGCGCTGCTCGCCAGGCCCGAGGCGAATGTTCTCCGGCGACACGGTCACGCGACCTTTGCACGACCCCGCAACACGGCCACTCGCGCGCCAGTGACTGCGGCCGCCGGCATCCACGTCCCAGTCTTCGAGTCGTACCGTCGCCTCCATTTCACCCGCGCCGGTGTTGCGCACGGTGAACTCGCTGTACGCGCGCGACATCCCACCCGGAACGAGTTCGATCACTTCACGATCGAACGCGACCTGTGATTGCAGCGGCGCGGCAGACGCCGATAGCATGCCGACCAACACGACCATCACGGCCAACACGATCCAAGGTCCGGACAGTGCTGCTCCATGCAGGCGTGCGCATGCCCCTCCAACCTTCGCGTGAAGTTCGACACCGGTTGCTGTTCGCATGCGGTGCCAAGAGGGAACAATGGTGCCAGCACAGTGCAGGTCCTTCGCGCCCGTACACCATCACATGGCGGGCCAACCGCCTGCGGAAGTGCGGCGGGTGCGCGACAGCACCCGTCGCACGCGTGCCGCGCGTTGTTTTTGCTGCGGGCAGAATGCATGAAGCGCCTCCGCGCATGGAAACGCGGAGGCGCTTTGAGTGCCGGTTACGGCGCCCGCTTCGTCAGTATCGCGGGTACGTCGGACGTCCGATCGGTGCTCGCGTGTCGCGCACGTTGGGCATTCCCATGCGGCCACCACCGATGCGGATGCCACCGGATATCGGCCCGGCGATGCCTCCCGGGATCCGACTGCCCCCGATGACGACTCCGCCTCCCCGACCGCGACGCCCGTCATGGCGTTCGCAATGATCCCCGTCGACCACGGCGCCGCGAATCACGGCACCGATCAACCCTCCGATCCCGCCACCGCGCCGGCCACGCTGCCCATCGCCGTCGCCGCCCGCCGAGGGTCCCGACACGATCGTCGTTTCATCCACATCCACGGCGGTTGGTGCATGCTCCGGCTCCGACACGGGCGACGGCGCCGGGGCGCTTTCCGACAGATCCGCGCCGATCGTCGGGGCAGGGAGGTCCGCTGTGATCTCCGGCGCCGCGACCTCTTGAACGACATCGGTGGCGCTGGGAGCGGGCGCCCGTCGGTTGACACGCACCGGAGCCCGCTGGCCTCGCTGCGACCCACTGGGTGCCCCTGTCGGCCCGCCTTCGACGGCCGAGACCACTGCCGTGCGATTGGCTCGCGGTGCCGTCGCAAGGGCGAGGTCTCGCTCGAGATCGGCCGTGATCCCGTCATCCCCGCGCTTGTCGCCTCCGCTACACCCCACAATTGCCATGGCGGCAGCAACCGCCGACGCGGCCACCAGCCTGCTCGAGATTACCTTGCGCACGCTATTCTCCTCGGCACCGAGCCGGGACGCCCCCCGCCACTCACACCATCGCGCAGCATTCGCCGCGGACAGCACCTCGTCGCTCTTTCGACCCCGATCCACTCCATCAACGCACTCCTCCGCTGCGCCAGCGGAGCAATTGGCACGCCGCGGTGGAATCATGCGCTCTGAGAGGGAAACCCGCAAAGGAATGCTCTGATGCGTCCCCCGCAGTGGACATTCGCCTGTCCCAATTCTCGGACTGTGGACAGCGGCTGGGGCGCGCGCGAGAGTACCGGATTCCCGCTGGCGCCGGAAACGCGCACCCGTCCACGTTCACGCCGACTTACCGAATGCGCTGCACCAGACATTGGCACGTTGCGCTGTTCGCCACTCTCTCGGCGGTCGCCATGCTCGGTGCCACCGCGTGCAACTCGCCACCGGCCGTGAGCGCCGCGCAGCGGAGCGCGATTGCCGACACGCTCCGCGCGCTCATCGAGGACGCGTACGACTTCTCGAAGCCCGACGCGCCGGCACGATTGCTCAGTCTCTATCCGGACAGCGGGCGGGTGATCTCCGCTGCAGCAGGTCGCATCACGACGTCACGCGACTCGCTGCAGGCAGAGATCGCGGGTTTCTGGGAGCGCGTCGGGCAGAACATGCAGAACCCGACGTTCGTGCTCGGCTCTTCCTACGTCGACGTGCTCTCCCACGACGCGGTGGTCATGACCTTCACGTACAAGGTCCCGCATCGCACGCCCGAAGGGCGTCCACACACCATCGGTGGCGCATGGACGACCTTCTGGCGTCGGCAGGATGGACGCTGGCGCATCGTGCAGGAGCACCTGTCCGACGCGGCTATTGCCCCGGATGATACCGGCGCTTCGCTCCCTTCTCCACGTCCGCCCGATAGTACAGCGCGTCCTTGAAGTCGCCCTTCACATACCGGTCCGCCTGATCGATGAAGTGCGGTGACGTCGGGTCGCCGTTCACGCCACCCGCCAGCAGCGTCCGTGCTTTCACCCGCGGACCGAACTCGACGACCGCGACGAAGCTGTTGCCGCTCTCGCCGTACATGCGCTTGGTATTCCCGCGCTGCGTCGTGCCGAACGACGCAAGCGATCCCCAGTTCGATGACGTGAACGCGACCGGCAAGCTCGGTTTGGAATCATCGAAGGGTTGCACGATGTCGCCGGTGATGCGCTGAAAGCGGTTGATCTCTCCCCACGGCGTCTTCCACGTGCCGAAGTCGCGCTCGAGCTTCTGCGATGCGCGTTGCAGGGAACTCAAGCGCTCCGCGGGAGTGGCGCCACTTCCGATGTAGTCGGCCGTGCTCATGCCCTTTGCACGCGCTGCGGCGCCGCTGCGCTCCAACATGTCCTGTGCCCAGTAGATCGCGAGCGCCGTCGGCACGGAACTCACCGAGAATCGCAGGTCCCACGCACGTAGCATTGCGACCTGCTCGCCCACGCTCGCTCGCATCGGATCGCCTTGTGGCAGCGCATCGTACGACAGCACCAGCGCCGGAATCCATGGCTCGAAGGCTGTGAGATACGAGTCGTACGCGGCGGCAATCAGCCGGTCGAGCGTGAAGTCCTTCTTGCCCTGCAACACCCGCACCGCGTGCAGGCCGCGCGCATTCTCGGTCTGTCCCTGCATGTACTTCGGAAACGCACTCTCCTTTGGGCTGCTCTCGCCGGATGACGCCCAAGGCGAGTTGTTCGTGTTCTGAAGCCAGCCGCTCTTCGGATTGAAGAGATTGATCGTTTCCTTCACCGTGTGCAAGCCTTTCCACTCCGTGGCGGTCGAACTTCCGTCCACCGGTACGGTGAAGTCGATCTTCGGGTCGCGGATCGGAATGAAGTTGCCATGGAAATACGCGATGTTGCCATCGGCATCGGCGTACACGGTGTTGTTCGACGAGTTGGTGCGAATGTCCATCGTCTTCACGAACGTGGCGTAGCTCGTCGCCTTCGTGCGCTGGTACGACTGGGTAAGCGCCTTGAGCGGTTCGTTCATCATCTTGACGGCGACCCACTTGCCGTTGCTCTCGCGAACCACGGGACCATGGTGACTGAAGTACGCCGTCACCGTGCGACTGCCGGTCCCGTTGCCCTGCTTGTACGGCAAAACGATGCGGCGCTCCACGAGCGCGCGTTCTCCGGTCCCGTACTTGTAGTAGCGCTTGCCGTTGCGCTCCACGACGGTCAGCAGATACTCGTCGATCACGTCGCCACCGCCGGACGTATGCATCCAGCCCACGCGACTGTTGAAGCCCTGATAGATGAAGAACTGACCCCACGTCACGGCGCCGTAGGCATTCAGCCCCTCCTCGCTCACCACATGCACTTCGGGGCGGAAGTAGAACGAGGTGTGCGGGTTGATCAGCAGCAGCGAATGCCCGTTCACCGTGTTGGCAGGAGCAATGGCGAAGCCATTCGACCCACCCGGTTCCGGCGGCGTCGCACCGATCGCCTCCGCCTCGAGTTGCGCTTCGATGTCCTGGCCACTGCTCCCCGGTGACCCCGCACCACTCGGCTTCCCGTACAGTGCCTCCAGCGCGCGGACGTTCACCGTCGCGATGTCACCACCGATGCTGCCTTCGCTGAACGTCAACGCCATCCACGGCTCGAAGCGTGTCAGCAGTCGCGGCTTCACGGCCGGGTGCGTGGCGAGATAGTAGTTGAGCCCATCCGCCCACCCATTCATGATCGCTTTGAGCCACGCCGGACTCGCCGCATACAGCCGTTTGATCTCGGGGGGATCGATGAACAGCTTCATGCGGAGATCGCGGTAGAGCTCTGCCTCACCTTCGACCTCGGCGAGTCTCCCCATCGCGTTGATGTAGTTCATCTCGATGCGATTGAAGTCGTCTTCGGCCTGAGCGTAGATCAACCCGAAGACCGCGTCGGCATCGGTGCGTCCGTACACATGTGGCACACCGTAGCCGTCGCGCATGATGGTGACGCGCGATGCCGTCGCCTTCTGGCGAGCGAGCTCCGCCGGCTGCGCGGTCGCTTTCGCGGTCGCTTTCGCGGTTGGTCTCGTGGCGGCCTGTGCGCCGAGCCAAGAGGGAGGGAGGATCGGCGTCGCGAGAACGACGAGCGCCAGCAAGGGCGAGATTCGGTTCATGGGCGGGGGTGGGGGACATCGGAAAGCTGATCCTGTTTGGCGTCCATGTCCATGCGCCAGAGGCGCCGGCTGGTCGCCGCTACCACGTATACCAGCGCGACGAGCACGAGCGCACTGAGCGCCGGCAGCGTGTACTCGTAGTACCGTGGCCACGTGACGATGATGAACGCGTTCACGCCGATGAAGGCCAGTCGCATCTCGGTCGGGCCAATACCGTGGAACGCGATGCGGAACTCGTTGGTCGCGGCGAATGCCAGGAACGAATGCGTCATGTGCGCGCCGGTGAGTGCAAGCAGCAGCATGAACCACACGGCGTTACCCTCGGGCGCGACCACGTAGTACGCGACGATGAGGGAACACAGAAAGACGTAGTCGAGAAAATGGTCCATGAAGAACCCCCATCGCACCAGACCAGTGGCACGGCGACGGCCGACGGCACCATCGAACAGATCGGTGATGTACTGCAGCACGATCAGTACGGACACCATCCAGAGCCACTGGACATTCCGGCGTGCCAGCGCACCGAACAGTGGAATGAGAATGCTCCAGACGAGCGTGAGCATGGTGAGGTGGTACGTCTCGAGCCAGGAGGGCACGCGATCGACGAAGCGCGCCACGAACCAACGCTCGGGTCGCGCGAACAACGATTCACCGACCTTGCGGGCACCGCCGAATGTCGACTTGTCTTCCATGCCATCGAATGTCGCGGATTGCGCTGGTGCTCGTCAGAGGGGCGGCGCGGTGATACAATGTGCGATGCCGCCCACCCGCTCAGCCGCAGCCTCACCCCCACGCAGCGGTGCTGCGCACGATCATGGCACCGTCGCCGCCGTTGATTTCGGCATCAGCAACACGGATGTCGTCGTGCGTGACAGGAGGGGCGTACGTCGCTGGACGGAACCTTTTCGCCGGGATCCGGACGAAGAGAGCGTACGGCAGACGCTCGGCAACGGGGATGTGGAGCTGGCGTCGCTGGCGCGCCTCGTGGTCACCGGTGGGCGTCACCGGGTGCTCCCCGACAACCTCGGTAACGTGCGATTGCAGAAGGTCAGCGAAGTCGACGCAATCGGGCGCGGGGGGCAGGCTATCCTCGGCCTCGACGGCGCGGAGCGCGATGAGCGGCTACTCGTCGTGAGTGCCGGCTCGGGCACGGCGATGATTCTCGCCGAGAGCGCATCGTTCGCGCATGTGTCGGGAACGGGGGTGGGTGGTGGCACCATGCTCGGTTTCGGAAAGCTGCTGCTCGGGACGACGGACCCGGTGGAGATTGGCGCACTCGCGGACGCGGGTGATCGCAACGCGGTCGATCTGAGCCTCGCGGATGTCATCACGGGCCCCATCGGTGCGCTTCCCGCCGACGCGACCGCTGTCAACTTCGGGCGTGCCGGACGAAGGGGATTCGCCGGTCAGCCAAGACGGGAGGATCTGGCGGCCGCCTTGGTGAACCTGGTTGCGCAAACGATCGCCCTCATTGCCGTGAACGCGGCAAAGGCGCACGGCTGCACGCGCGTCGTCATGGTTGGCCACATGCTCGATCTCGCGTATGTGCGCCGCATCGTCGGACTCGTCGGCAGCTACTACGACACTCGATTCGAGCTGCCGGAACATCCGGGAACCGCCACTGCGCTGGGCGCACTCGCACTCTCCGGCGATGGTGGTGCCTGACGCCGCCGGCTGACGGCGCGACTGGACGTCAGCGACTGACGTTCATTCGCGCATCCAGTGACACGAGTAGCCGCCGGGATTCTTCTGCAGGTAGTCCTGGTGATACTTCTCGGCGCTGTACCACACCGGGGCTTCCGCGATCTCGGTCGTGATCGGCTTTCTCCACCTGCCGGACGCCTCCACGCGCGCCTTCACGCGCTCCGCCGCATCGCGCTGTTCGGCGGAGTGATAAAAGATCGCCGATCGATACTGCGTGCCGACGTCGTTTCCCTGGCGGTTGAGTGTCGTCGGATCGTGCAGTTTGAAGAACCAGTTCTCGAGCAGGTTCTCATAGCTGATCACGGACGGATCGAACGTGATGCGCACCGCCTCCGCATGGCCTGACTTGCTGTCGTGCGTATCGTGGTACGTCGGGTTCTCGAGCCAGCCGCCCGTGTAGCCGACGTCTGTATCGAGCACACCCGCCACGCCGCGCAGAATCTCCTCGACCCCCCAGAAGCATCCGCCGGCCACGGTTGCGATCTCGGTACGGCGTTCGGTTACGGCCGCCACGTCGCGCGTTTCCGCACCCTTGCCGTCTCTCATCGTGCTGTCACCCATCGTGCTGTCACTCATCGCGCCGTCTCGCTCGAGTCGGCCAACCCTGCATTCGTGAACAGCGCCTTGTACTCGGCAAATCCTTCGCGCTCCAGATCGGCGACCGCGATGAATCGGAGCGACGCGGAGTTGATGCAATAGCGCAACCCGCCGGCTTCCCTTGGACCATCGTCGAACACATGTCCGAGATGCGAGTCTCCGTGCTTCGATCGCACCTCGACGCGCCGCATACCGAACGTGTTGTCCGACCGCTCCAGCACATTCGGCGCAGCAGGGCGCGTGAAACTGGGCCAACCACATCCCGAATCGAACTTGTCGAGCGATGTGAAGAGTGGTTCACCGCTCACGATGTCGACGTACAGGCCAGCGTCGTGGTTGTCCCAGAATTCATTGCGAAAGGGCGGCTCCGTCCCGGACTGCTGCGTCACCTTGAACTGTTCCGGCGTGAGCGTACGCGCCAATTCTGCGGGGTCGGGTTTGCGATAGTCGGACATGTCGATGGATGCAATGAAAAAGTCGGAGCGGTCGGGCGCGACGGTGTCGCAGGACAATCTGCCGCCTGAGGTGAACAGGGGGTGATACCCCCGGATGTTCCCACGGTATACACCGAACATGCTTCAGCGCTGAGGGTACCAAACGACGTTGGACCGCCCGGCGTCCCGGTGACGCCGCGGAGAAGACACCGTTTGAAGAGGCCGTCCCATGAAACGTCTCATCGCATCGGGCATGCGTGCCGCTGGCACCTTTGCCGGCACGTTCGCCGGTGCAGTCGCTTGTGCAGTCGTGCTGGCGTCCGGAGCTGTCCTGCCGGCTGCAGACCCGGCTGTCGATGGTGCAGCGGCCTCGAGCGAAGCTGTCGGTGCGCCATCGCGAATGGCATGGACCGAAACGGTCGAACCCGACCGCCGTAATCCCGTGCGCGTGACGGCAGCTGACATCGAGGCCTCGAACGCCAAGGCCGCCGTGGCGTACGGCGCGTTGGTAAACATGTGGACGGACGAGTTCGCGAACATCGGTGCCGAGTTTGCCGCGCCGAAGCTTGCCCGGTACCGGGGCGGCCCGGTACGGACGCGTTGCGGTGTGATACCGTCGAACAACGCCAGCTACTGCTTCACCGCCAACGCGATCTACTTCGACGATGTGTTCCTGGCGGCGCAGGCCAAGGTCGCCGCGCAGGCACTGCGTACCGATGGTGACATGGTGGGGGTCGGAATCATCGCCCACGAAGTGGGGCATGCAGTCGCGATGCAGCTCGGTTTCCGTTCGCGTAATTCGTACGCAAACGAGGCAGTCGCTGATTGCCTGGCCGGCGCGTTCGCGAACCGATCGGATGCCGATGGGTCGCTCGAACAAGGTGACGTCGAGGAGGCATTCTTCGGCATGGCGATGGCCGGAGATCCAGTGCTTCAACCGACAGGCGATGCGGACGTGGACCGGAAGCTCGCGGCTCGGCTTGCACACGCATCCCACGGCACGCGCGAACAGCGCATGTCGAACTTTCAGAATGGTTTCGAGGGGGGCAGCGGCGCATGTATGGCGCAGTTCCGACGCTGACCTGACGTCGCGGGGGACAGGCACAGTGCAGAACTGCAGAACTGCCCACTGCAGTAAGCGGATAAAAACAGATCAAGACGGAAATGAAACGGATCTGTACGGTAGGCGCGACAAGGCACGACGCGACACGGCTGGACTATTCTTTTGGGGTGGTATCCTATCGCGACCTGGAACTCCGCACGCTGTTCACCAAGACGGTGACTCCCTCGCCGAAGATCACCGTCGAGTTCGCCTTCGCCGTACAGATCCGTGCTGTTTCCGCTTCAATCGGTTTTTATCCGTTTACCGAAGTTGCTTTTCCGCAGTTAGTCGCAGTTCGAAGTAGCTAGCCACGCTTCCCAAAGTGCCGCGCCGCAAGCACGCCGCCCACGAAGCCGCCGAGGTGTGATTGCCAGCTGATGCCCGGCGTGCCGGGCATCGCACCGAGCACGAGGCCACCCCAGAGTGCGGCGACGCCGAGGCTGAGCAGCATGCTGGCGGCGCTTCGTGCGTACCACCCGCTCAAGAGCAGGAAGCCGAGATAGCCGAACACGACGCCGCTGGCGCCAATGTGAACGGACCCAGGGGCGCCCACTGCCCACGCGAGGACTCCAGCGCCGAGCATGGAGAACAGCGTGACCGGCAGGAAATGTCGTGCGTCGCGCAGCATCACGAGCCAGCCCAGCACGAGGAAGGGGATCGTGTTGGAGATCAGGTGCGCGAGGTTCGCGTGGAGGAACGGCGCGAAGGCAATGCCTCGCAGTCCAGTGACCGAACGCGGAATCACGCCGAATACGGCGAGAGAGCCGCCGAGTAGCGTGTTCGCCACGAACGCCGTCCAGAACACTCCCATCGTGCCGAACAGCGTGCCTGCCTGCCATTTGAGCGTGCGTCCGACCGCGTTCGTCTTGCGCGCGATGATGCGGGTACGGCCGCCAGTCACGGCGACGGCGGAGCCGCGGGAAGCGTGGCTGCCGGGAGCGGCTCGAACACACCTGCGTCCCGGTTCTTCCGCACGTTGTCCCACGGGAACCAGCGCCCGTTCATGGCGATGTACACACCGGCCGGCAGCGTCTGCACGAACGACAGTGCGCTGCCCAGATTGAAGAGTCCGTCGGAACTGCCGAACGCGTACGGCACCATCGCTCCGGTGATCACGACCGTCTTGCCCTCGACGCCAGCGGCGATCGCGCGGGCCGTCTCCACCATCGTGTCCGTGCCATGCGTGATCACGATCTGCTCCTCGCTGCACTCGACGCAGGCGCGGACGATGTGCGTGCGGTGGGTATCCGCCATCTCGAGGCTGTCGAGCATCATCAGCATCTCGACGGACGCGTCGAGATGGCATCGGCCGCGCCGGAGCATCTCGTGGAGATGCGTGTTGTGAAAGAAGAGCGTTCCGGAGAGTTCGTTGTACTCCTTGTCGAACGTTCCGCCGGTTACGAAAATGCGAATGCCCATGCGTGAAAGCTGTCACCTGTGCCCCGGCCCTGCCTAGCTCCTCCATGTCCGTTCCAGCCACGTCATTGCAGTCCGTTGCGATCGCCGACCCCGAGCTGCGTGCGGTCGTCGTACGACAAGTGCCGCTTCGCTATGCCGACGGGGCCGATCCATCTGTCGACCGCCCTGCGCATGTGCGGGCAGGTTCGAGTCTCGCCCGGGTACCGGACGGAATCGCACTCGTACAAGACGATGCGAATTTCATCGCGATCGTCGACCCGTTGACCGGCTTGGCCCGTGCCATTGCGCTTCCCGCGGGAGACGATGGGAAACGACAATTCGACAGCGGGCGGGGGAACAAGGCGAGCAAGTTCGACCTCGAAGCGTGCATCTCCGTCCCGGTCGACGGCGACACGCTGCTCGTCGCACTCGGATCCGGGTCTACGGCTCGGCGCGAACAGGCTGTCCTGCTCGACCGGTGGCAGGGAAGGGAACCACGCGTACGCCTGCACGCGCTACCGCAGCTGTATGCGGCACTGCGCGAGAGCCACGCGTTTGCCGGTAGTGAGCTCAATCTCGAGGGCGCCATGTTGCTTGAGGGTCACGTCTGGCTCTTCGCGCGCGGCAATGGCGCCTCGTCGGATGGCTCCGTCGAGTCGTCTGCAACGTGCCGGCTCGGCTGGTCTGCGCTGCTCGCGCACCTCGAGAACCCGGAAGCGGCAGCTCCGCCCGCCATCGAGCGAGTGACGCGGTATGACCTGGGCGAGATCGACGGGGTTCGCCTGGGTTTCACCGACGCGGCGAGATGGGGTGACAGCGTGTTGTACGCGGCAGCGGCGGAGGCGTCCGACGATGCGGTGAACGATGGTGACGTGGCTGGATCCGCGCTCGGAGTGATCGACGGAGACGGTGTCGCGCGCTGGGTACGGTTGACCACGCCCGATGGCAGCCCGTTCCCGGGCAAGGTCGAAGGCGTGCTGCCGCCGCACGACGACGAGGGTCACGTATACGGGGTGCTCGATGCCGATGATGCAGAGACGCCGTCGACGCTGATCACGGTACGACTGCATGGTTGCTGGCAACGAGCCCGCGATCCATGACGTGAACGCGCCCCCCGTGCGTTGCTTTGCACGGGGGGCGCGATACACATGCCCGGTTTAGCGGGCTGGTCGATCGGTGTCGTTGCGCGTGTCGTTGCGCGTGTCGTTGCGCGTGCTGTTGCGCGTGCTGTTGCGCAAGTTGCTATCGGTGTTGTCGAGCGAATTCTTGGCCGACAGCTTTTGCGCGTCGTCGTTCATCTCGAGCCGCTCACGGCGCAGATCCGCCTCCACGGTCTCATTCTCCGTGACCTGCTGCTTGCGCACCACGACCTCTTCGGTGCCGACCACGCGCTTGTCGACCACCGCTTCCTCAGCCATGATCGGTATCCGGATTTCGTTCTCGCCAAACTGGATCTGCCCGCTGTGCGCTTCGTCTTCCGAGACGACACGACGCTCGATCGTCACTTCCTCGCGCATCAGCGGAATCGTTTCGGTCACGTGCTCGGTTTCGACCGTCTTGCGCACGGTGACCTCGCCGGCCTGGACCGAGCGCTTGCCGACGCGCAACTCTTCCTCGGAAAGCGTGAGGCGCTGTTCGCCCACTTCGCGCCCGCGTGAATACGCATCACGCGCATACCCACGCATGTCGTTCCAGTCGTCATGGCCGGCTGAGGCGTATGCCTTGGACAGATCGGGCTCGACCTGGTCGAACGAATGCTGACGGTAATCCGGATTCACACCTGCCAGATGTCCAAGCTGGTACGCCGGCCGCGCGGTCTCGAATGCGCCGGCGTTGGCACTCGTCGAACCTTGGCCGCCGGTCGAACTGCGCTCGAGGTAGTGCGAGCGGTAATACGTCTCGTCGTCCGGCGTGTAACTGTTGGCGCCTTCGACGATGGCCCGTCCCGACCACCAACCGCCGACGGCTCCTGCAAGCCCGCCAATGATCGTTCCGATGGGCCCCACCATCGAGCCGACCGCGGCGCCGGCAGCGGCTCCTGCCACACCACCCGTACCAGCCCCGACGGCTTCCGACGTGTTGTCGACCCGGCCCTGCTGATTTCCTGACGTCATCTTGCTTGCTCCTGTAGGCAAAGGCCTGCTCAAATATTGGATCGCGGATGCTGCACTGAGTCATCCGCGCCTTGCACGTCGATGCGTTCGCGCCGGAGGTCTGCGTCGACCGACCGCTCGTCCATCACGAGTCGGCGGCGAATCACGATCTCTTCCCGCACGACGGGCCGCTTCTCGACGACAGCTTCCTCACGCATGACGGGCATCCGAATTTCCTCGTCGCCGCTCATGGCACCGCTACCCGTCGCGGCATCCGTCGCGACATCCGTCGCGACATCCGTGACAAGCACGTTGCTGTTGCTGAGGTTGGAATCACGTCCGACACGAGTGTTCCCACCAGCCGACCGGCGCAGGCCCGGCACATCCTGCTGCAGCACCGACATCGAACGGATGATCACGTACTCATCATCATCGTCGAGCTGCGCGTCCTGCACCGGCAACATCGCATGCTGATCGTGTCCGATGTCGATGTCGAGGAACCGCACGCGCATCTCGGAGACGCTCACCACCAGATCATGCACTTTGCCCACGTGCTGGCCATCCGAAGTCCGGACTGTCCACCCATCGACGTCTGGGCTGTCGTCCGCCACCTGGTACTCATCGAGATCGCTCATCAGCTGCAGCTCGGACGCCGTGCCCGAGGTCTGCGTGTCGTCTGCACGCGCACGGCGATCGTTCGTGAATTCGTCGTCTGTCATCGGTGTGCTCGCGTGAGAATGGACACACGTACCTGAGCGAGCGATTCTGCTTCGCAAGGCGCGGACCATCCACCGTTGGCAGCGAGCGTGTCCTACACCATCGGCGGTGCAGTGCGCGATCGAGAGGCAGTCGAGATGCCACGCGTCTTGTGCAGCATGATGCGAAGCGCAGCGTTGATCACCACATGCAGCAGCATGTACGATGTCAGCGCGATCAGCACCGGTAAGGCCAGGATGCTGCCGCCAGCATCAAGCGGGTTCGCAACCACGCCATGGAATGGCGCGTAGAGAGGATCGGTGACGGACGCGACGACGCGGCCAGGTCCCGCGTCGGATCGTACGGATAGCAGCGCCGTGAGCAACCGAACGCCAAGCAGACTGTAGATCATGATGAACGCGGCGTCGACGACGCGCGCTGCGATGGTGCGGACCGATGTCGCATCATCCATCGCCTGGTCCGGGGCCGCTGCGGCCTGCTCGACTGTGAGCCCGTCGTTCTGGAGCAACTGGACGGGTGACGGTGCGTCTGCTGATTCGACCCGCACCTCGCGCAAGAGCTCGGTAGGCAGGGGCTCACGTGTCGTTTCCATGCGGGCGGTCACGTCAAGCTCGGGGTACCGCCCGTTCTGACGCGGCTCCAATCCGTGCCGTCGGTGGCGGCGCGCGCGAGCGCCGTCGTTTGCCTGATCGTCTCGCATGACTGCTCCGGTGAGGCTGCCGTCGGGCTGGCCTGCAAGGAGCTCTCCAACGCTGCGTTGCCGTGCTGTGCCGGTCGGGACATTATCCGTTCACACCTGTCGTTCCCTCCGGACTCACCCCGCCCATGTGCACCATTCGCATCATCCCTCTCGCCGGCGTGCTGCTGGGTGTTCTAGCGCGCCCGGCCGCGGCGCAGGCCACACCGCCAGCGGCGGGTCTCCCGGCTGCTCCCGCCGCTGGAGAAGCCCCGGCGGCAACCGGCGCAACCGCACGACGCGGTCCGCGGCCATATGCGCAGGTCGTCACCGCGCGCGCACTCACCGAGCGCGGCGGCATCACGCTGCACAAGGTCGACGACCGGTACTTCTTCGAAGTGCCCGATTCGCTGCTGAACCGCGACTTCCTGATGGTCACGCGCATTGCGGGCGTGCCGGCCGGCTCCGGAGGTTTTCAGAGCGCTGGCAGCTCGCTGAACGAGCGCGTCATTCGCTGGGAACGCATGAACGACCGCATGCTGCTCAAGAGCATCAGCACCGACGCGGTCGCCGACGACACGCTCCCGATTGCGCGCAGCGTGGCCCAGAACAACTATGCGCCCATCATCGGCGCCTTTCCAATTGCGGCGTTCTCGCGGGACAGCAACGCATACGTCATCGACGTCACGGAGTTCTTCTCGTCGGACAATCCGGTGACGTCGGGACTGGGTGCCGATCAGCGGCGTACCCTGGGCGTGCGCCGCTTCGATCCGGCACGGAGCTACGTCAGCAGCATGCGCGCGTTCCCGATCAATCTGGAAGTCCGGCAGGTACAGACGTTCGATGCGGCAACCCCGACGAGCGATCGGAACAGTGCGACGGTCACGATGGAAACACGACAGTCGATCGTGCTGCTGCCCAGGACGCCGATGCGTCCGCGCCTGTTCGACCCGCGTGTGGGCTATTTCAACGTCGATCGCGTCAACTACGGCCTGGACGTGCAGAAGGCGGCCAGCGAAGTGTTCATCACGCGCTGGCGTCTCGAGCCGAAGGATCCCGCAGCATACGCGCGTGGTGAGCTCGTCGAGCCCGTCAAGCCGATCGTCTACTACATCGACCCCGCCACGCCGACACGTTGGCGCCGGTACGTGCGGGAAGGTGTCGAGAACTGGGCCGGGGTGTTCGAGAAGGCCGGCTTCAAGAACGCGATCCTGGCCAAGGATGCTCCGACGAAGGCACAGGATCCCGACTTCGATCCGGATGACGCGCGCTACTCGATGGTGCGCTGGGCCGCGAGCCTCACGCGCAACGCGACGGGGCCGCACACGCACGATCCCCGCTCCGGCGAGATCATCAACAGCGAGATCACGTGGTACCACAACCACATGCGGTCGTACCGCAACTGGTTGATCATGGAAACAGGCGCGGCCAACCCCGATGCGCGCTCGATCGACATCCCCGAGGAGCTCATGGGGGAAACCATGCGTCAGGTGATCACCCACGAGATCGGCCACGCACTCGGCCTGCAGCACAACATGATGGCGTCGTCGTCGTTCCCGACCGACTCCCTCCGCAGCCCGACTTTCACGCGCAAGTACGGCGTGAGTGCCACGATCATGGATTACGCGCGCCAGAACTACGTCGCACAACCAGGCGACGGGCTGCAGACGAAGGATTTCATCCGCCGCCTTGGGCCCTTCGACGACTTCGCGATCAACTGGGGATACCGCGTGATCAACACGCGGGATGCCGACAGTGAGAAGCCGGTACTCAACAAGTGGCTTACGGAGCAGACGGGTGTCTTTCCCTATCGCTTCGTCTCTACGGGCGTCGGCGGCGCGGATCCACGCAACCAGACGGAAGACGTGGGCGACGACGCGGTCAAGTCGGGCACGTACGCGGTTATGAACTACAAGCGCATGATTCCGAAGCTGGCGGAATGGACGACGAAGCCCGGCAACAACTTCGAGGAGTTGCAGGAGGTGTACGAGGAATCGATCGGACGGTGGGCCGGATACATGAATCACGTCGCCGCGATCATTGGTGGCGTGCATGTCGACCTCAAGACCGCCGACCAGACGGGGACGGTGTACCGCATCGTGCCGAAGGCGCGACAGAAGGCAGCGCTCGCATTCCTGTCGGAGCACATTCTCGCGTCTCAGGAGTGGATGCAGCCGAAGGAAATCGTGTCGCGGCTGGGTCCGAGCAACACCGTTGCTACACGTCAGGCGGGCATGGTGTCGTCGCTCTTGAGCGCGGCACGTCTTGGCCGGCTCGCCGAAGCCGAGAAGTACGATGCGGAAAACGCGTACCCGCTCGCCGAATACATGGGCGACGTGAAGCGATCGGTCTTCAACGGTGCCAACCCCGACGCCGGTCGCCGAGCGCTCCAGCGCGTCTATCTGCAGCGTCTCGACGCGTTGATCAACCCACCGGCGCCGGCCACACCGGCGCCCGGCGGTGGAGGCGGTGGAGGCGGTGGAGGCCCGGCGGCACGTCCCGCGCCGTTCCTCGGTACTCCGAACCTCGCGCAGAGCGATTTGCCTGCACTCGCACGTTCGCAGCTTCGCGAACTGCAGCGCGAAGCGCGAGCATCAGCCGCAATCGCGTCGGGC
Source organism: Gemmatimonas sp. (assembly GCA_035638935.1). GTDB lineage: Bacteria > Gemmatimonadota > Gemmatimonadetes > Gemmatimonadales > Gemmatimonadaceae > Gemmatimonas. The sequence goes on from DASQZA010000069.1 coordinate 20,005, forward strand.
GTCACCGCCCGCGCGCACTGGAGCGACCTCGCCGACCGCATCACCAGCTATCTCGATCCGGCAACGGCGCGTAACTAGCGCTTCCTGCAGATTGTTTCGCACGCCTGTGTCGTCGCCCTCATGGGCGCGATACGGGCGTCGCGGATGTTGAATTGCGGAACCGCACTGCGATGCGAGTCTGGAACTGCCTTGCCGAAATTTTGTGTACTGGTGCGCGGCGCCGGTCTGGAACTGCCTTACCGCGAATTACGCAAATGCGCCTTCGGCGCAACGCAAATGCAACCGTGAGGGCGACGGACCGACGGTGCGCATCGTCAACGTCGTCTCTTCTGTTGTTGAACAGCTCGCGGGGCGCAGAATCACGCTCGGAGCCCCACCCCAAAAAATGGCGGCCTGGCTCTACCGCGATGTGCTTCGAATCCCTCTCGGTTCCATTTGCGGTTGCGCCGAAGGCGCATTTGCGTGATTCGCGGTAAGGTAGTTCCAGACCGGCGCCGCGCACCAGTACACAGAATTACCGCAACGCAGTTCCAAACTCACGCGATTGCAGCTAGTGCTGCTCGCTGTTTCGATGGCCGCCGAAATCCATCCACGTACCGCGACCGGCGAGCCGTGCGCGCTCGACCAAATGTCGCGCCGCTGCCACGTCCTCGACGGCGAGTCCGAGCGACTTGAAGAGAGTAATGTCGCCCGCACCCTGGCGTCCGGCGATCGTACCCAGCAGCACGTCGCCAAGATCGCCAAGGACATGTGCGTCGGTGACGAGTCCCTCGCTCCGCGCCATCAGGAAGTCTCCGGCCTCGGCCAGTGTCGACTCGCGGCGATCCGCGAACAGGCGCGCCGCGGCCACGGCCGCACCATCGAGTTCGCGCGCCGACGGAACCGATGCCCCGACCGCATTCACATGCACACCGGCCTCGAGCCACGCACCCTCCAGCACCGGCGTTCCGGCGCTGGTGATCGTGCAGATCACGTCGGCGCCGCGCACGGCATCACGCGCAGATCCGGCCAGTACCACATCGAGACCGGTGCGTTCCCGCGCCCGCTGCACGAACGCATCAGCGCGCGCCGGTGTGCGACTCCACACCTGCACGCGCATGACAGGCCGAACGCAGCGCATGGCCTCCAGGTGAGGCATGGCGAGCACGCCGGTACCCAGCAGTGCAACCGTGCTCGCGTCCGCACGTGCGAGCGTTCGCGTAGCCAACCCCGATACTGCCGCCGTTCGAATGGCAGTGATCGACGACGCATCCGCGATGGCGACTAGTCGCCCGAACTCCGCGTCGAAGAGCAGCACGACGCCGATGTGGGAATCGTACGCGGTGGTGAGGTTGCCGGGAACGACGCTGATGACCTTGGCGCCGATCGATGCACCGGCATCGCGACCCACCATCGCCGGCATGCAGGCGAACGCATTCGTGCCGCTGGCCGTCTGCCGGGTGCGCATCACGGTGCGCAGCGGCATTGCACTGTCCCCGCGCGACAGGCTGCGCAGCGCCTCGTCCATCACCTCGATGCACTCGTGCATCGGCAACAGTGCGCGCACGTCCGCTTCCGACAGCAGCAGTGTGCGGTGGGGCAGGGCAGAGTCCGTGTTGTGTTGGTCAGGCAAGACGAGCCATCCGGAACGGTGTGATGTCGAACGCCGATCCGCCATCGAGCGTGAGGTCGGCCACGAGTTCTCCGATCGCGCTCGAGAACTTGAACCCATGACCGGAGCAGGCACTCACGATCGTCACCTCCGGCGCGTCCGGCAGCGTGTCGATGAGAAAGTGCTCGTCCGGCGTGTTGGTGTACAGGCACACCGCACTCTCGAGCAGCGCGCCGTCGGCATCAGGGAGATGCCGACGAATCAGTGCCCGCACCGGGGCGACATCGGCATCGTGCACCTCGCGCGAAACCGTGTCCGCACTGCCGTACTGCCCGGTGTGATGCAGGGCGAGCTTGGTGCCATGCAACGCCGATGGGATGCCGTACCACGCGACGCCGGGCGCGTGCTCCCAGATGAACACCGGCATGCGTGCTGGCTGAAACAGCTCGGCGTTCTGCTTCGGTTCGAACCAGAGCTGCACGGCACGCTCGACCTGCAACGGCGGTGCGTGCACGCCGAGCAGGGAAGCGGTCCACGCACCGGCGCTGATGACGAGCCGCCGTGCGCTGTACTGTCCGTGCGACGTCTGGACCCGCACGCCGTCCGCCGCTCGGCTCCACGACAGTGCCGCCTCGCCGTAGCGCAGCGTAGCGCCAGAAGCTTCCGCGAGTCCGAGATGCGACGCGACGCACGCTTCCGGGTCCAACGCTCCTGCATCGGGCTCCCAGAGCGCCACGGTGTCGCGGTCGGCGCGGAACATGGGAAAGCGGTGCGCGAGCGCGCCGTGGTCGAGCAGCTCGTGCTGCAAGGCATGATCGCGCGCGCTCTGCAGTGCGCCCCGCACCACGGCACTCTCGTGGTGCCCCAGCATCAGGCCACCGGTGCGCGCAAACAGCGTCCGCCCGGTTGCGGCTTCGAGCTCACTCCACAGCGTATAGGCGCGCTGCACCAGCGGCACATACAGCGGATGCTCGAAGTACGCCCGTCTGATGATGCGACTGCGGCCGTGTGACGACCCCTGCGCATGCGGCGGTCGAAACGCGTCGAGCCCGAGCACCCGCGCACCACGCGATGCGAGGTGAAACGCGGTCGCGCTCCCCATGGCGCCGAGCCCGATGATGATGGAGTCAAACAAGTGTGGCAGAAGCGGAAGGGCAGAGGCGGAAGTGCAGAAGCGGAACAGCAGAAGCGGAACGGCAGAAGCTTCTGCCTTTAACCCTAGCACCCCGTTCGCTTGCTCAACGACTGACCCTTCGCGTGCGCCTGCAGGAACAGGCGGTCCCCGATGCGCGTGATGGGGTACGCCTCCTCCTCCCCGCCGTCGAGGGTGCTCGCGGGTGCCGCGACGAGTCGGTCGAGAATCGCCTTGGCCGTGGCCGGTTGCCGGATGCTCGGGCTCTTCGCATGCAGCCGCAGCATGGCGAGGTCGAAGAGGAGCCAGGCGTTTACCCGATCAACCTCGCCGGTGGGACTTGCCACGCTGTCGCGTGCATCGCCATCCCGCAGCCGCGCTGCCACCGTGAGCGCCATCCCCAGCGTGCTCAGCGCTGCAGACTCCTGGCCGCCGGCGAACTGTACGGCGGCCTGTCCCTGCAGGAAACGCATGCTTTCCGTGGTGATCGACCGACCGACCGCCGGAACATCGGCGTACGTCTCAACCAGGATCTGCCGTGCGGCATCGACGTCGCCGCGCGATGCCAGCAATCGAACCAGTGCGTCCGGCGCCGATCGATCTCCCGGACTCACGACCCGAAGTGCGGCGCGAAGCGTTGCCTGGGCGCTGTCGGTGCAGGGGCGCTGCAACTCCTGCAAATCAGCGAGCCCGCGCATCGCCGCCACTTCCACTGCCTGGTCACGGGTCGCCTTGGCTTGCGCCGCTGCCGTCGTGAACGCGGTTGCGGCAGCCGCAAACCCACCCTGCAGCGCCGTCGCGCGCGCGGTGCGAAAAGTCTGTGCCGCCTGGTCAGGCTGCGCACCGGCCGACTTCCACGGAAGCACGGCGGCTATCAACGCCAAAAGCGCGAGCTTGCCCCCGGCTTGGCTCTTCGGTGATCGCAATGGTCGCCTCCGGAAATCGGTGGGGCGTCAGCTCAGTGCACGCTTGGCGCACGCACGCATGGTGCTCGCTGCCATTCCGCGTCCGCCGTTCCGCTTCTGCCGTTCAGCTTCTGCCCTTCAGCTTCTGCCGCTCCGCCTCTGCCGTATCACTTTCAGTACAGTGCCAACCCAGCGAGTGCGTGCGGCGGCACCAGCGCCGCCTGGGCGGCCATCAGCACCGAGGCCGGCAGTGGAGCGCTCCCCGCCCGACGTGCAGCCTCGAGCACGAGCGACAGTGCGCGCGCCTGTGCCGCGTATGCCGCAAGCAACGCTCCGCCGGCCCCGGGCGTCGCGACGATGTCCAGCGCGAGTTCGTCGAGCTCGGACACCAGCGCCGGACTGGCTGACGACGACGGCGACGCCGCTGCAGAGCTCGCTGGCATGGACTCTGCACCACCTTCTGTGCGTCGGCTCACATCCACAAGGTCGGCTGCACTCTCCGCCATGAGCGCTGGATACACCCCCTCTTCACCTGCAAACAGCCCCGGAAACGACGATGGGGACAACGCTTCCTGCACTCGTGTATTCGTGGACGCCAGCTGCGCCAGCCGACGGCGCGCTACGCGTGATGACTCGAATCCCACCGGTCGATCTCCTGTATGCCCAACCATATGAAGCGTCTCCAGCGGAGCGGAAGCGGGCAGAGCCCTTGACAGACGCTAACCTGTTACCTAATTGCGACTATAGCACAGCTCGAATGCGGTTGACCTAACTGCAGTCTGGACCTTCTGTTGCGGCATGTCGGGCACGGCTTCGCCGGTCATCACCTCGGGTGGCTGCTGAAGAAGCGGGACGGTCCCACGCACGGAGAACGGCGTGATGGGTGTCCTTACCCCTGTTGCAGAGCGTGAACTGGTCGGACGTGAGCTGGCGATTCTGGCCAGGTCCACGCTCGACGAGCACTGGGCCGTCGCCGCCATTCCTGCCGAACGCCGTTCCCTGCTGCTCGAGCGGGCTGAAGCGGCGGCTTTCAAACCCGGCGACGGACTCGGTGAGCCGATCGCGGATGGGCTCGCGCTCCTCGGCACCGCCTACGAACTCGCGGCCCTCAGTCAGCTCGAAGCGGCACTGAGTCCCGTACCCGACGCCGGTCGGGATCTGGCCCAGGCGGTTCTGGCGCTCGGTGCCGCTCGCGCCTTCCGATGCACGGCGGCCCTCCGTCCACCCCTGGACGATGGTGAATCCACGGTGAAGTGGGCGCTTCGCCTCGGCGCCTTGGCCGTCGTGTCCCGACAGACCGACGGATTCGTTCGCTGGTGGGACGTGCGGAAGGGTGTTGCGGAGAGCATCCGCCGTACCGCCGCCGGCCTCGAGCACGAGCCGTGGGAGCCCTACGCGCGCGGCACGCTCTGGATGGCCTGGCTGGGTCTGCTCGGTGCTCCAGTCGCGATCGCGGCGGACACCGCCGACGACGACCTGCCCATCATCAGTACCACCCGCAGTCGTCTCGCGGCTTTTCGAGAGCGACGGGCGCAGCACGAGATGCCGGGTGACGGTCCGGTACTGAACGCCACCGCCCTTCGCGCCCGGATGACAGAGTTCGCAATTCGTCATCTCGCGGACGCCACGGAGTTGCTGACCGTAGCCGTGCTCCGGCGTACGCTCCCTGACGTCTCCTCCGAATTCAAGCTCCATCTGAGCGCTGCGCGCTCCGCCCTGGCCGGTGATCATGGGCAGGATATTCTGCTGGCGTGGATTCAAGCAGCCGGCGCTACGCTGGCCGGCGGAGTGACCGCCCAGCTCGAACTCCCAGGATTCTAGTCCGGCGCGCAGGCCGGTCCGCGTTGGTCGCGCCCCCCTTCGAACGCCAGACCCGGTACACCGTGCGCCCAGTGCTCCCCACCGGAAACGCGATGCGTCCGCCACCCATCGGAATGACATCGAGAAGCTGCCGCGCAGCGGTCGCCCGGCTTTCTGCATCGAGCGCTCCCTCCGCCGCCGGGGTGGGCGATCCGTCCTCATCCGCCAGCTGAAACCACTGCGCACCGTCGGCTACAGCGCCACGGCTCAATGCGCCATCTGGAAGGCACAGGAAGTACTCGTCAGCGCTGCTCCAGTATGCCGTCACTACGCCTCCGCACTCACCGAGCTCTAGAGGCAAGGACGTGAGCGGCGCGGGGTCGAGCTTGCCGATCGGTGCTTCGCATGGTACGACGCGCATGGGCGGAATCAGTGCGAGACAGAAACGTGAGGCCGCCGGTGCAGCTACGTGGCGGGCGAGGATGTTATGACGATCCTACCCTCCACGCAATACGACTAAAGTGGTCTAAGTTGTTGACATTGATGTGGATATAGCGAACAGGTGATGTGGAAAAGCAGGTAAGTCACACCATGCGGGCAGTTAGCAAGGCATGCGTTGTGGAAAAGACGGTCCGTGACCCCGGCGATTTTTGGGCCTTTGGGTGACTGGTTGTCCACAGCACGGCTGATCACAAAGATGCTGGCTGCTTGGTTGCACACACGAACTTGCAATCGTCCGGTTCGGCGCTCTGCGAGGCTGCCAACGCGCGATCGATTGGTGTGAAAGGAGCAGTCTCACCCATGGCGCGCCCGGTGTTTGGTCCGCATAGTGACCAGGTCGGGCGCATGCGCGCCCGCCCCTGCAGACCTCTTTGGGAGACCAGTGTGGCGATCGAACCACGTATCGGATTGCTCGTAGGGCGCGAATGGTCATTTCCGCCTGCATTCATTGAACGCGTTGCCAAGAAGAACGCCGGAGTCCTGGCCGACTACATCAAGCTGGACGCCACGCCGATGGCCCAGCCCGTTCCATACACGCTGATCATCGACCGTATCTCGCACGAGGTCGGCTTCTATCGAACGTTTCTGAAGCATGCGACCCGGATGGGGACCACGGTCATCAACAATCCCTTCATGTGGTCGGCCGACGACAAGTTCTACGATGCCACCCTGGCCGTTCAACACGGGGTCGCGCATCCGAAAACGATGGTGCTCCCGAACAAGGATTACATCCCCGGGATCTCGCATTCGGAGTCGCTCCGCAACCTTGCCTACCCGCTCGACTGGAGAGGGGTGGCCGAGCACATCGGTTTCCCGTGTGTGCTCAAGGATGCACATGGCGGCGGTTGGCGGGACGTCTACGTCTGCGACTCGATGGAAGAGCTGCTGCATCACTACAACAGCAGTGGGCTGCTGACGATGGTCGTGCAGGAATTCATCAAGTGGGATCAGTATGTCCGCTGCATGTGTCTGGGCCGGGAGAAGGTGCTGCCGATGCCATACGATCCGCGGGAACGCCGCTATATCCCGGATGAGGGCTACTTGTCGAACGAGCTGGAAGAGCGGTGCATCCGCGACTCCCTGACCCTCTGCAAGGCACTCGGCTACGACATGAACACCGTCGAGTTCGCCGTGAAGGACGGCATTCCGTACGCCATCGACTTCATGAACCCGGCACCGGACATGGACATCTATTCTCTCACCCCGAGCTATTTCGAGTGGGTGGTCGAGAACATGGCGGATATGGCCATCAAGCTTGCCAAGCAGCCGCGGATCGCACGCATACCCGGCCCGCCCTTCCCGTGACCGAGGCGATCTCCCGGTACCACGACGGGTTGACGAAGGGGGACTGCGCGGCTGCCTCGGCCGAAACGCTCGACGCCATGCTCCGGAGCGAGGGACTGTTCTTCGGAGACCGGCCGCTGTGCAGTGTGCTTCGGCCCCGTTTCCTGTCGATCGCCGAGTACCGCCTGCTCTCGCGCGCATGCTCCCTGGTAGGCTCGGCTTTTGAAGCGGTGCGGGTGCAGGCGATGCGCGACGCCGGCCTGCGCGCCCAGTTCGGGCTCACCGGATGGGAGGAGGAGCTCATTCACGCCGATCCGGGGTTCGAGACGGCGAGCCCGACGTCTCGTCTGGATGCCTTCTTCGCACCGGGTCCCGACGGGCTCAAGTTCACCGAGTACAACGCCGAAACCCCGGCCGGGGGCGCCTACAATGATGCACTATCGCGTGTGTTCGTCGCGCTGCCGGCGATGCACGAGTTTTCGCGGACGCACGTCGCGCTCCCGATTCCGGCGGCACCGTCGATCATCCACAGCATGCTGGATGCCTTCCAAGCCTGGCGCGGAGTCCGGGAGAAGCCGGTCGTCTGCATCCTCGACTGGGCAGAGGTGCCGACCCGCAGCGAGTTCGTGCTCTTCGAGCGCGAGTTCGCCTCGCTTGGCATCGAGGCATTCATCGGCGACCCACGTGATGCCGAGTACCGAGATGGCCAGCTGCTGGTGGGTGGGCGGCACGTGACGCTGATTTACAAGCGCGTGCTGATCGACGAGCTGGTGACCCGGGAAGGGTTGGACTCGCCGGTCGTGCGCGCCGTGCGTGACGGGGCGGTGTGCATGGTCAATCCGTTCCGCTGCAAGATGCTCCACAAGAAGGCCAGCCTGGCTGTCGTCAGCGACGAGCGGCAGGCGCCGCTGCTTTCGCCGGACCAGCGCGCTGCGGTGGCTGCACATGTCCCGTGGACACGGGTGGTCGAGGAAAGGAGGACCCGGCACGAGGGGACGGACGTGGATCTCATGGAGTTCACGAGCGCCAATCGGGAACGACTCGTGCTGAAGCCGAACGATGACTACGGCGGCAAGGGCATCGTGCTCGGATGGACGGTGGACGACTCGGTCTGGCAGGCAGCAGTCCGGACAGCACTTGGCGAACCGTATATCGTTCAGGAACGCGTGGAGGTCCCCAGCGAAGGGTGGCCCGCGCTGACCGGCGGTGCGCTGCATATCGGCGAGCGCATGCTGGATACGGCTCCGTTTCTCGCCGATGGAACTGTCATGACTGGTTGCCTTACCCGGATCGCCACCGACCCGTTGCTCAATGTCACCGCAGGTGGTGGATCGAACGTGCCCACTTTTCTGGTCGAGCCCCGCTGATGCCGTCGTCGTCCTACGCGATGTCGCGTCCAGTCATCGGCATCACCACGCAGACGCTGCACTCGATCGACGGCATTCCGCCCATGCTGCCGTCGTCGTGGGTGATGAATCAGCGATATTTCCACGCCGCGATTCAGTCCGGCGCGGTGCCGTGGATGATTCCGCTGATCGATGACGACCTCGTCACGTTGCGCGAGATCTACCACCGGCTCGATGGCGTCCTGATCCCGGGGGGTGTCGACATGAACCCGGCGGAATACGGCGAGTCGAAGAAGGAGGAGTGCGGCAACCTCGATCCGGCGCGGGATACCGTGGAGCTGCAGCTCGTTCGCTGGGCCATGGAAGACGGCAAGCCGGTGCTCGGACTCTGTCGCGGCATGCAGGTCATCAACGTCGCGGCCGGTGGTTCACTCTGGCAGGATCTTGCCACGCAACAGACGTCGCTGCACAAGCATGATTTCTTCCCGACGGCGGGCTACTCGCGCGATCATCTCGCGCACACGGTCGACGTCAAAGCCGGGACACTGCTCGCCGAGTTGCTGGAAGAGCACACTCTGGGCGTCAACAGCATGCATCATCAGGGCGTGAAGGCACTCGGCCACGAACTCGTGATCTCCGCGACGGCGCCGGACGGTCTGATCGAGGCGATCGAGGGCACGGACGACGCGTTCCTGGTGGGTGTGCAGTGGCACCCGGAAGTGTTCGAGCTCGCGCACCCGCACTCGTCGGACATCTTTCAGGGCTTCATTCGCGCGGCGAATGAATGGGCAGTTGCACACGGAAACGTGCGCATGGCCGTAGGTGGTGGAGCGATGGCAACCGCCCGCGAGGGCGCGGAGGAATAGATGCGAGCGCCGAGCCTGACGGTCGGTATCGAGGAAGAGTACCAGATCATCGATCCGGTGACGCGCGATCTCACGCCGGGTTTCGACGCCCTGGTGACGAGTGACGACGCGGTGCTTGCCGATGTGAAGGCCGAGTTGCACCAGTGTCAGGTGGAGATCGGGACGAAGCCGTGCGCGACGATCGCGGAGTTGCGCACGGACCTGACGAATCTGCGTCGGCTGGTCATCAAGGCAGCGGGGCAGCACGGTCTCACGATCGCGGCGGCGGGCACGCATCCGTTCAGCAACTGGATGAACCAGGAAATGACGCCCAAGGAACGGTATCTGGGCGTCAAGGCGGAGCTGCAGGACCTCGCGCATCGCCTGCTCATTTTCGGAACGCACGTGCATGTCGGCATCGAGGATCCGGAATTCCGCATCGATTGCCTGAATGCGGCGCGTTACGTCCTGCCGCACATCCTCTGCCTCACGACGAGCTCACCGTTCTGGTTTGGCCGCAACACCGGGCTGCATTCGTATCGCAGCATCGTGTTCAAGAATTTTCCGCGCACGGGTGTGCCGCGCATCCTGCAAGGGTGGAACGACTATACAGACCTGGTCGACACGCTGGTGCGCACGAAGAGCATCCCGGACGGTTCGAAGATCTGGTGGGACGTGCGTCCGCACCACGTGTACCCGACGCTCGAGTTCCGCTGCATGGACGTGAACACGCGCGTCGACGAGGCGATCTGCATCGCCGCGATTCTGCAGGCGGTGGTCGCGAAGATGTGGAAGTTGCGCCGCGACAACATGACGTTCCGTGTGTACGCCGCAGACCTCATCGAGGAGAACAAGTGGCGCGCCGTGCGCTGGGGCCTGGGCGGGAAGCTGATCGACTTCGGCAAGAAAACAGAACTGCCTGCGCCTGAACTCATCCGCGAACTCATATCGTGGTTCCTCGACGACGTGCTCGACGAGTTGGGCACGCGCAAGGAGGTCGAGTACGCGTTCCAGATCCTCGAGGGGGGCTCCAGCGCGCAACGGCAGCTCGCGACGTACGCGCGCACGGGTGACCTGCGCGCCGTGGTCGACCAGCTGATCCGCGAAACCGCCGAGGGCGTGTGTGAACCGACGCTTGGTCCATCGCTCGATCGCGGAGAGCACAAGCTCCGCGCCGCCATTCCGGGCACGCTTGCGGCACCTGGCACGGCAAGCAATGGTGCTCCGATTTCAGGGCCGCCGCGTGGAGTGGGCGTTCCGTAGTTCGGCGACCAAAACTGCGACTGCAACTGCGACTGCTTTCCGCGGATACGAACTGATCACCAGGGAAAAGCGCGAATTCGTACTGTGAATGGGAAAGGACGACATCGCTCCGGCGAGTGTCGTCCTTTTTGTTGGGGGCTCCGCACGGTCTGTAGGCCCCGCGTGCTGTTCCCAAAGAATTTCGGTGCCGCTCACGTGCACCGTCGACACGTCGAGTGCACCGTAAGATCCTTCGTTTCTCCTGTGATCAGTTCGTATCCGCGGAAGGCAGTTCCAAATCGGCAGACTACGCAACCGTCGGTGGCGTGAACCTGACTCGCGCCCGGCCCACGCTCGCCGGCACCAGCATCACCGCGGCCTGACCCTGGACGGTCCGCTCGAGCCCCCGTTCACTTTTGGCCACTGATTCGATGGGGGACGACCATCGTGTCTTCGCCTCGTCGCAGGAGACCATCGCCTGCGTACGAGCGCCGAGCGATGCCTCGAGTGCGATCAGCGCCTCGTGCGGGATACTACGCACTGCACTCCAGTTCACCTCGTATTCGAGCGCGCCGTCCTGTGACACCATGATGTCGATCGCGAAGCCCGCATGGGTGGTGTCACCTGGCAAGGTGCGCATCGCGACCTGCACGGTTGCGTCGGTGCGATTGGTCGCCGTGCCGGCAAGCCGCGCGCGTGCGAAGTTCAGGAGTGGGGCGTAGTTCGCGTCGCGCCACGATGCTTCTGTGAGTGCCGACGTCACGACGCGCACCTGCAACAGTGCGCGCACGTCCAGGTCTGCAGGCGGCAGCTGTGCCAGCGTGTTTTGCTGCTCGATCTCGTGAATGCTCGGTGCGCCGTCGGCCGCTGTGACGCTGCTGGATGCAGCGGCAGGTGAGCTCGAGTGTGCCGCGACTGCGGCATGGTGGTATGCCTCGATGCGGCGTGTGAGGGCGTCGCCCGCGTTCTCACGCTGCTGCAACAGCAGGTAGCTTTCGACGCCACCACCACGGTGCGGCGCGAGCGTCAGTGACACTGCCGCACCGTGGATCCAGAGTTCCGGTTCACCGTCGCCGTCGAAGTCGAGCGACTCCACCTCGAGCGGTGCACCAGCGCGCAGCACTGCTTCTGCTTCCGCAAGGTTGCCCCACATCGCCTCGCGCAGCCACGGGAGATAGAGCCCGCCGAACACACCATGCCAGAGCGAATCGTTGCACTGCGCGCGCCCGATCGCGCGGCGCGCCTGCTCGGGATTGCCGCGCTCGTGACAGAGTCGCGAGAGCGCGCTGGCATGCTTGTGCGCGCGATTCGCCTCCGGGTACTTCACGAGGAAGTGCTTCCAGTGCGCACCGCGAATGAAGGCGTTGTCTTCGCTTGCCATGCGCGTCTCGCCGAGATCCTTCACCAGCGCGTTGTGCCGGACACCAAGCTCCGGCGGGAGCGACCACTCCTCCATCTCGTGATACGAGGCCGTCGCGATGTATGTGAGCCCACCACTCGGCGCTTCGGCGATCGCCTGGCTTCCGCGCACGAGCCGAATGGTGCCGTCGTCTTGCAGGCGCACCATGCCGTCGAGAAAATCGTTCATCCAGCCGCTGCCGTACACCCATTCGAGCGTCTTCGGCCAACCGCCGAACTTCTCGCCATCGTCGGCGAACACCGCCAGCCGGTGTCCAGCGGCACGCTCCGCGCGCAGGTGTGACACGATGACCGGAACCGGCTGGAACGGAATCAGGTAGCGCAGCCGCTCGTCGATGGGCAGGATGTCGAGATGGCGCCCATCATGCTCCGTGCGGAAGCGCTGCTGCATCTCTCCGTGAGTATGTCCACTCACCAGCAGGTGACGGTCGTCGACGAGCGCGTACTGTACGCCCGCATCCGCCAGGTCACGCGCGAGGTCGGGCTCCCAGACGCGCTCGGTGAGCCAGAGCCCCGTGCCCGTCGCGCCGAAGCGCTCGGCGAGGTACTCACGCATCCACGCGACTTGTTGCAAGCGATCATCACGCGATAACGCGGCGAGCACTGGCTCGTAAAAGCCGGAGAGCAGGAACTCGGTGCGTCCCGCGGCACTGAGGCGAGCGAGGTCGTCGATGAACCGTCGGTCGTACCGCTCGCACCACTCGAACAACGGGCCCGACACATGCAGGATCACCGGCCACTCCGGCCGCGCCGCGAGATGCGCCACCAGCGGGCGGTACACGTCGCGAATGTGCGATTCGAACACCTCGCCGAAGTTGCCTACCGGCTGGTGCAGATGAAACGCACAGTAGAAATCGAGCGGACTACCGGACATGCATGGTGACCGATCAGGGTGTCGCGGCAGGGGCGATGTCAGCGAGCGCGATGTCGTCGAGTGCGGTGACCCCGAGCAGGAGCCGTGCCGCCGCCTCAGGGAACTCGTGCACCGCAATGTCGCGGTCGGCACCGGCGGGGGCATCGGGCTCGCAGACCGTGACCACGAGCCCCGGGCCGGAACCGCACACACGAGCAGTCAGGCGCGTCGTCATCATCGTGCGGCGATGCGTCGCTACCACGCTCCAGTCGGCCTCGCCCGGTTCTCGCACTACGACCGTGTCGTACATCGCGACGCGTTCATGCGGAAACCCGAGCGACGCACACGCTGCGGCCGCTGCCGCCGCGCGCCATGACGGATCCTTGTTCGGAAGCGCCTCGCGCACGTACAGATCGCTTGCACTTCCGCTGTGCGGTGTGCTGCCGCGTGCGGGTTCGAGCCAGCGCAGGAAGTCGGGCGCGAGACGCGATGACTCTCCTGAGAGTTCGAGCGCGCGTGCTGCGTACCGGAGCACTTGGCGCGTCTCGATGCGGTCGACGTCGTCGAAAAACCACGCACAGGATGTGAACGTGCGCAGCGAGGCGCGCTCGAGTTCGAGCAGCGCGTGCGCGCGACGCGCTCCGTGACTGTCGACCCCCTCGCGCAACGACTCGCGCACGAACGCAGCGAGCGCCGCACCGTCCTGGGCAACCACGTCCCCGTACTGGTCACGGACTTCCCACGGCTCGTCGCGAAAGAGCGCGGAGGCTTCGCGCTCGTACACCTCGTGACAACGTTGCGCGAGCGCCGTCAGCGCATCGCGCAGCGGGCCACGCCACTCCTGTGCCGGCGCCTTGCCGCCGTCGAGGCGACAGCCACAATTGCTGCGCCACCGTTCCACACCGTGCGCACAGCTCCATGCCGACGGCGACACGAGCGTGACATCCATCGATGGCGGATTCGCGGCGGCCAGCGCGGCGGCGTTGGTGACCGCCGCGGTCGGGTGGATGCCACCCTGCACGATGCGAGCAAGCGCATTCGCGAGCGTCACCTCGCCATTGCGGTGATGATGGCCGAACGTCTCGCCATCGGTGGCGAGCGTGGTGCACGACGGTTCCGTGTCGTCGCCGCGCGCCGGCGCCAGCCGCGCGGCGAGTGCGGCCGCGTTCTGAAGCAATCCGCCGAACGCGACTTCTCCCGCCAGGTTGCCATCATACGGGACGATGGTGATCTCGCGACCCCGTGCCCCTCGCCAGCGGACCGGCATACCTCGCGTGTCACCGGTCCCACGAATCTGGTACGGCGCGAGAATCGTGAACCGGATGCCTTCGGCTGCGACCGCATCGAGCGTGTCCTCGTCGACGGCGCACTCCGGCAGCCACATGCCCTCGGGCGCGCGACCGAAGCGGCGCCGGAAGTCGGCGATTCCCCAGCGGATCTCCGTCACCCGATCCCGAGGCGAGGCGAGTGGCAGGATGACATGGTGATACGGCGCGGCGATCGCATTGCCATGTCCCCAGCGCCGCACACTCGCCGCATCGCCAGCGATCATGGCCGCCAGCGTGTCGGGCGCCTCGGTCGCGAGCCATTCGCACAGGGTCGCGCCGACGTCGAACGAACACCACCCATACATGTTCACGATCCGCGCGAGTCCCGCGCGCGCATCGGGATCGCGCGCGACCGCCCGCGCGTCCCGCTGGCGGATCTCGACCCCAGCGAGCCGGGCGTAGCACTCCCGATCGATGCGTGCGTTCCAGTCGTGATCCGGCGCCGCGGACGGCTCGGCTTCAACCACTTCGAGCCACGGGTCTTCACGCGGCGGTTGGTAGCAGTGCGCGTGAATAACAACGGACTGCGCTGGACTGGTGCCCATCTGCTTTAGTGGAGCGGCGTTGGATCAGCGGGAACGCGCGATGGCGATCGCCCGGCGATACACCTCGCCGTACCGTTCGGCGCTGCGTTCCCAACCGAAGTCGCGATTCATCGCTTCACGCATGCGCGGCTCCCATGCACTCCGGTCGCTGAAGCGCGCGAGGGCACGGGACATCGCCCAGTCGAGCGCAGCGGCGCGGAACTCGTCGAACAGGAACCCCGTCACATCGTCTTCCACCGTATCGGCAATGCCGCCGACGCGCCGGGCAATCGGCAGTGCACCGTAGCGCTGCGCGCGCATCTGTGTAAGCCCGCACGGTTCGTACTGCGACGGCATGAGGAACATGTCCGCACCGGCCATGAGCCGGTGCTCGAGCCGATCGGTGAAGTCGAGCTGCACGCCCACGTGTTGCGGCCGCTGGGACGCCAGCTGCGTGAGCGCCTGCTCGTAGCGTTTCTCACCGGCACCGAGGAACACGAACTGCGCGTCGAGATTCCAGACGAGATTCGAGTTGAGGATCAGGTCGAGCCCCTTCTGGGTGACCATGCGCCCCGTCATGCCGAACAGCGGCGTGCGACGCCGCTGCGGCAGCCCGAACGAACGCTGCAGCGCGGCCTTGCACCGCGCCTTGTACATCATGTTGTCGCGCGAATAGTTCGACGTGATCTGATCGTCTGCCGCCGGGTCCCACACCGTCTGGTCGATGCCGTTCGTGATGCCCGTGAAGCGCTGACCGAGCCAGACGAACACTTCCTGGAGGCCGAAGCCGCCACCTGGCGTGCGCAGCTCGCGCGCATGGGTCGGACTCACCGTCACGACCATGTCCGCGAAGGTCAGCCCGCCTTTCAGGAAGTTGATGCGGTCGTACCACTCGAGGTGCCGGAAGTTGTACACCTCCGGTGGGATGCCGCAGTCGTTCAGCTGCTCGGCGGGAAAGTGCCCCTGATACCCGGCATTGTGCACCGAGAGTACCGTCGGCGTGTTCGCATAGCGTTCGCGCAGACCTGCGTACGTGCGCATGTACACCAGGGCGAGCGATGTATGCCAGTCGTGCGCATGAATCAGGACGGGCCCCGCGATCAACCGCGGGATGGCGTCGAGCACGGCGCGCGAGAACATCGCGAACCGGCGCGCGTTGTCCGAATAGTCTCGACCGCCCTCACCATACAGCGCGGCGCGACTGAAAAACTCCGGAATGTCGACGAACACGACCTTTGGGCCCGGCGGCGGCGACACCTCGCGAAAGAAGCGCACCTCATGGCCGCGAAATCCGAGTTCGATGTGGATCGGACGTCCGAGTGGTGCAAGATCCGGCGCGTGATCGCGCACGGAACGATAGAGCGGCACGAACACCACCACCGTCGCACCGGCACGCGTCTGGAAGTTCGCCAGGCCCATGGTCGCTTCCGCTAGCCCACCGGTACGCGCGAACGGGCTGTACTCCGCGGTGAGATGCACGATCGTCGGCGAACTGTCGGACGACCCATTCACCACCGGAGTTCCGAAACCCGGTGTCGGCATTGCAGTGGCAGTCATAGCGCGGCGGTCGGGGAGGGCACCAGGTCAGGCGATTGGAGGATCATCGGGAAGCATGTCACCGAGAATGGCCGGCGCGTAATACCCTCGCGCGTATTGCTCCACCATCCGGCGCGCGGTGAACTGCTGGCCCGCCACGCGTATGGCGTGCTTCATCGTGCCGATCCACCGGCGAGGCAGGTCGTTGTGATCGCGCTCGTAAAAGCGTGGCACGACCTCCTCTTCCAGCAGCTCGTACAACCGGTTCGACGTACGCTCCCCCGCTTCGTCATCCTCTTCCGGCGTGATCGCCCACCCGTTGTTGCCCTCGTAGCCTTCCTCCCACCAACCATCGATCGTCGACAGCTGCGGCACACCATTGAGTGCCGCCTTCATGCCACTCGTCCCCGACGCTTCCATGGGCACGCGCGGAAGGTTCATCCACAGGTCGACGCCCTGCACGAGCATGTGCGCGAGGTGCATGCCGTAATCCTCGACGAACGCGATTCGGCCCTCGAATCGTGGGTCGCGCGTGAACTGATACACATTCTGCAGCACCTGCTTGCCCGGATTGTCCGCCGGATGCGCCTTGCCGGAGAACACGATCTGTACGGGCCGTGAGCTGTTGGTCACCAACGCGCGCAGCCGTTCGACATCGCGGAAGATCAGGTCGGCGCGCTTGTACGTGGCGAACCGTCGCGCGAACCCGATGGTGAGGGCATGCGGATCCAGCAAGGTGCCCGCGCCCACGATCTGCGTCGTCTCGAGCGTCCGCTCGGCGAACTGCTGGCGCGCCTTCTCGCGCACCATGCGCATCAGAATGTGCTTGAGGCGCATGTGCGTGCCCCAGAGCCCATCGTCGTCGATCCCGAGCACGCTCTCCCAAAGTGCCGGATCGTTCGCGTAACCCCAGCTCGTGCCAAGATGCTTGTCGAGCAGCTTCATCATCGGTGACGCCATCCACGTCGCCAGATGCACGCCGTTGGTGATGTGACCGACCGGCACGGCATCGGCCGCACGGTCGGGCCACAGCGCCCGCGACAGCTCGCGGGTCACGACGCCATGACGCTTCGACACGGCATTCACGCGACGTGACATGCGGATCGATGCGGCGGTCATGTGGAACATGCCCGGGCCGGCATGCGGGTGAAAACCGAGACGTACGAACGCGTCAGCCGTGATTCCCATTTCGGTCCATACATCGCCCGCACACTGTTTGACGTCGTCCACGCCGAATTGATCGTGTCCTGCAGGTACCGGTGTGTGCGTCGTGAAGACGCTGGCATTGCGAACCTGTTT
Organism: Gemmatimonas sp.; assembly: GCA_035638935.1. Classification (GTDB taxonomy): domain Bacteria; phylum Gemmatimonadota; class Gemmatimonadetes; order Gemmatimonadales; family Gemmatimonadaceae; genus Gemmatimonas. The sequence continues at coordinate 37,610 of DASQZA010000069.1, forward strand.
CATCGCTTCCGGGAACGCGACGCTGTCCTCGCACAACTCACGTACCCGTTCCACCATCATGAACGCAGCGTGACCCTCGTTGGCGTGCCATGCCGCGGGGCTGATGCCCATGGCGCGGAGTGCACGCACACCTCCCACGCCGAGCAGCCACTCCTGACGCAAGCGCATGGCGGGCCCGCCGGAGTACAGCTTCGACAGCAATGGACGATCGTCGGGATGGTTCTCCTCGAGATCCGAGTCGAGCAGATATACCGGCACGCGACCCACCTGCATCTTCCAGACGCGAATCTTCACTTCGCGTCCGAACGTCGTGACGGTCACCAGATGGCGCGCACCGTTGACTCCCGGCACCGGCGCAATCGGCACTGACTCGAGGGGAAGCCGATCGTCGGAATCTTCCTGCCAGCCGTCGACCCGAACGCGCTGGTCGAAATAGCCGTTGCGATAGAGAATGCCGACCGCGACGATCGGCACGCCCAGGTCGGATGCCGTCTTCAGGTGGTCACCTGCGAGCACACCCAGGCCGCCGGAGTAGATCGGCACCGAGTTGTGCACGCCGAACTCCGCGCAGAAGTACGCGACCGGCTTTCCGCGGAGTTCCGGGAAGGTGCGCGCATACCATGTGTGCTCGTCCGAACGCTCCGAGGCCAGCCACTGCAGGGCGCGATCGTACCGCGCGCAGAAGGCAGGATCCGCCGCCAGGGCGATCAAGCGGTCGGGATCGACCTCCTGCAGCAGGCGGATCGGATTGTGCCGCAGCTGATGCCAGAGCGTCTCGTCGATTTCGCCGAACAG
>DASQZA010000070.1:0-6516 GCA_035638935.1 Gemmatimonas sp.
CACCGGCAACAAGGGGCAGGCGAATTACGCGGCCAGCAAGGCCGGGCTGATCGGCATGACCAAGTCGATCGCCAAGGAACTGGGCTCCCGGAACATCCTCGCCAACGTGGTCGCCCCGGGGTTCATCGAGACCGACATGACCGCGGCCATGACTCCCGAAGCCAAGGCCGCGCTGTCCGGGCAGATCCCCCTGGAGCGCCTGGGCAAGCCGGGGGACATCGCCGGCGCCGTCGCGTTCCTGGCCTCCGATGCCGCCTCGTACATCACCGGTCAGGTGATCGTCGTCGACGGCGGAATGGTCATGTGACTTTCCAATCGGGCACTCGCTAGTTTTCAAGATTCTTCACTTTCACAGTCAACGAGGCACGTTCACATGGCCGACTCAGCCAACGCCCAGAAGGTTCGCGACATCATCGAGAAGGAGCTCGGCGTCGAGCGCGAGAAGCTCACGCCGGAGGCGAGCTTCATCGAGGACCTGGGCGCCGACAGCCTCGACATCGTCGAGCTGGTGATGGAGTTCGAGAAGGAGTTCAACATCGACATCCCGGACGAAGACGCAGAGAAGCTGCGCACCGTCGGCGATGCGGTGGCCTATCTCGAGGCAAAGGTCGCGGGTTAATGCGGCGGCGGGTCGTCGTCACCGGCCTCGGCGCACTCACGCCCGTCGGTAATGATGTGGCGACGACCTGGCAGGCGCTCCTCTCGGGAGTGTCGGGCGCGGGACACATCACGAAGTTCGACGCATCGAAGTTCTCGGTTCGCTTCGCGGCGGAGCTGAAGGGCTTCGACCCGTTGCTGTTCATGGACCGGAAGGAAGCCAAGCGCGCCGACCCGTATACGCAGTACGCGGTTGCGGCATCGGTGCAGGCCGTGGCGGATGCCGGCCTGGATGGCGGGGGCTTCGAAGCCGAACAGTTCGGTGTGATCATCGGCAGCGGCATCGGTGGGCTCAAGAGCTTCGAGGATCAGCACGAGATCTACCGCACGCTCGGGCCGGGCAAAATCTCGCCGTTCTTCATTCCGATGTTCATCGGTGACATCGCGGCGGGCATCGTGTCCATGCGGATCGGTGCCAAGGGGCCGAACTATGCGACCGTTTCGGCGTGCGCCTCCAGCGCGCACGCCATCGGGGACGCATTCCGCATCATCCAGTACGGCGACGCGGACATCATGGTGGCGGGTGGCTCGGAAGCCGCCGTCACGCCCATGTCCATCGGCGGATTCGCCAACATGGGTGCACTTTCCACACGAAACGACTCGCCAGCGACTGCGTCGCGGCCCTTCGACCTCGGTCGCGATGGGTTCGTGATGGGCGAAGGCGCCGGTGTCGTGGTGCTCGAGGAGATGGAGCACGCGCAACGGCGCGGAGCGCGGATATACGGCGAGGTCGTGGGGTACAAGGCTACGGGAGACGCCTATCACCTCACGGGCCAGCCGGAAGCGCACGAGGGGCTCCAGCGGGCGATGCGAGGTGCGCTCCGCGACGCGGGGCTTCAACCGACCGACGTGCAGTACGTCAACGCGCACGGCACATCCACGCCGCTCAACGATCCGAACGAATCGAAGGGCATCAAGGCCGTCTTCGGCGAGCATGCACGCGTGCTCTCCGTCAGCTCCACCAAGTCGGCCACGGGACACATGCTCGGGGCGGCCGGTGTCGTCGAGTTCATCGCGTGCGCACTGGCGATTCGTGACGGCCAGGTTCCACCGACGATCAACTACGAGACGCCGGACCCGATCTGCGACCTCGACTACACCCCGAACGTGCCGCGCGCTCGCGAGATCGACGTGGCGATCTCGAACAGCTCGGGTTTTGGTGGGCACAATGCGTCGATAGCGCTGCGACGCTGGCACGAGTGAACACGTAGGGGCGTTCACCCAACAGCAGCACGCGCCGGTTTCGCTGATCCGACGCACATTCCAAGGTGAGTCCTGATGCCGTTGCCTGTTCCATTCGATTCCAGCAGGGTGCGTGATCCGGTGCTTCTCCCGCTCGCGGAGAAGTTGCAGGCCGGTGAGCGATTCACGCCCGACGACGCACTCGTACTGTTCACGTCTCCCGACCTGCTCGGCGTGGGCGCCATGGCCGACGCCGCCAACCGTGCGCGACATGGCAACCGGGTGACGTTCGCGTCGAATCAGCACATCAACCCGACGAACATCTGCGTGCTGCGCAAGACGTGCGTGTTCTGCGGCTATGCGCGCCTGCCGAAAGAGGACGGCGCATACCGGTACTCGCTCGAACAGGTCCTCGCCGAGTCGGACCGCGCCGACGGGAGCATTACGCGCGAGTTCCACATCGTCGGTGGTCTCGACATGGGGGCAGGGCTCGAGTACTACACGACGATGTTCCGCGCACTCAAGGCGCGTCATCCGCAGGTCCACATCAAGGCGCTCACCGCCGTCGAGATCGCGCACATCGCGCGGATCGAGAAGCGGTCGCGCGCGGATGTGCTGATTACGTTGCGGGAGGCCGGTCTCGACACGATGCCGGGTGGTGGTGCGGAGACGTTCAGCGCCGCGGTTCGCGATGTCATTGCCGACAAGAAGCTCGGCGGGGCCGACTACATCGACGTACACCGCACGGCGCACGGTTTGGGCATTCGCACGAATTGCACGATGCTGTATGGGCATGTCGAGACGATCGCCGACCGTGTCGCACACCTGCTGATGTTGCGCGACCTGCAGGACGAAACCGGGGGCTTTCTCGCCTACATTCCGCTCGCGTACCATCCCGACGACAACGAACTCGGTGCGACGCTGGGCCGGCAGGGCACGTCGTCCACAGGGTTCGACGACCTGCGCAATCTTGCGGTTGGCCGATTGTTTCTCGACAACATCGCGCACATCAAGTCGCACTGGATCATGGTGACGCCGGCCGTGACACAGGTCGCGCTGCACTTTGGTGTGAACGACATCGAGGGGACAGTCGTGCGCGAGAAGATCTACCACGCGGTCGGTGCGCACACGCCGCAGGGGATGACGCTCGACCAGTTGCTCGCCTTGATCCGCGGCGCAGGCAAGCAGCCGGCGGAACGGGATTCGTTCTATCAGGTGCTACGGGAGTTCGACGATACTGCTGACGCGCAGTTCGACGTCGGACACGCGCCTGCTGCGCGCGAAGCCGACGCGCCTGCATTGGCGGGTCTCGCATGACCCGCGACATTGGAACTCCGGCTCGCAGCGCCGTCGGCCTTCGGGTGGGTCGCATTCCGTACATCAACTGCTACCCGGTGTACGGGGGGATCGACCGCGGGATCGTTCCCCTGCGCGGGACGTTGGTCGACGGCATTCCCACCGCGCTCAATCGCCTGATGGCGAATGGATCGCTCGACGTCAGCGTTGTGTCCGCCGTCGAGTACGCGCGTGATGCGAAGCGTTACCTGTTGTTGCCGGAGCTGGCCATCACGAGCGATGGGCCGGTGCGGAGCGTCATGCTGTTTTCGCGACTGTCGCCCTCTTCGCTTGGCGGACGGCGCGTGCTGGTGAGTCGCAGTTCGATGACATCGGTCGCCCTGCTCGAGCTGCTGTTCGAGCACGTCTGGCGCTGTCGGCCGGACTTCGTGCTCGGCGACGCTGAACTGGCGGATGTCGACCGGTTCGACGAGGAAGCGCACGATGCACGGCTGGTGATCGGGGATGCTGCGCTGCGGCTGTTCAACGATGCGGCAAGAGGTGGGGCGTGGGCGACACGGTACCCGCACCGGATCGACCTTGGCCTGGCCTGGAAGGAGTGGACCGGGCTCCCGTTCGTCTTCGCGGTGTGGGTCGCACAGCGGACGACGCCGGTGCACGATGCGCTGTCGGCGCACGCGTCGTTGATCGCATCGCGCGACTGGGGATTGCAGCACCTCGACGCGCTGGCAGCACAGGCATCCGCTCGAAGTGGTGTGCCGGTAGCAGGCTGCCTCGAGTACTTCGCCGGGCTCGACTACCGGCTGTCGTATCCGCATCTCGCTGGACTCACGGAGTTTTTCCGGCGCCTCGTGCTCGCCGGCCGGGTGCCCGACGGGTCGCTGGCCTTCCTGCCGGCGGCCTGACGTCCACCGGCCTCGTAGTCGCTCGGGCGGCGCATTCCAGCCCGCATCAACCTGATTCACACCGGTCATCATCCATGCGCGATCTGCTTGATTTCTACACCAACGCCCCGCTACTCGAACTCGGCCTCGAGGCCGATCGCGTGCGCGAGGCAAAGCATCCGCATGGCACGGTCACGTACATCGTCGATCGCAACATCAACTACACGAACGTCTGTGTGGCGGACTGCGGCTTCTGCGCGTTCTACCGGCGCCCGAAGCACAACGAGGGATACACGCTGTCCTTCGAACAGATCGGCGCGAAGATCGAGGAAACGAAGGAACTCGGCGGAGTACAGATCCTGATCCAGGGCGGGCACAACCCGTACATCCCGTTCGAGTGGTATCTGGACCTGATGCGCTACATCAAGCGCAATCATCCGATTCATATCCACGGGTTTTCGCCGAGCGAGGTGGATTTTTTCTCCACGCGATTCCGGATGGACGCGCGCGACGTCATTCGTGAGCTCAAGGCTGCGGGTCTCGACTCGATTCCGGGCGGTGGTGGAGAGATCCTCGTGCAGCGCGTGCGCGACATCGCGGCACCGAAAAAGGCGGGCGCCGATCGCTGGCTCGAGATCATGGAGCTGGCGCACAACGAGGGCATGAAGACGTCCGTCACCATGATGTACGGCATCGGGGAAACGCTCGCCGAACGTATCGAGCATCTCGAACGCGTGCGTGAGGTGCAGGCACGCACCGGCGGGTTCACGGCGTTCATCTGCTGGCCGTTGCAGCCCGAGAACACGCCGACGATGTCACACATGCCCAAGACCGATGCGGTCACCTACCTCCGCACGGTGGCACTCGCCCGCATCGTGCTCGACAACGTGCCCAATCTGCAGTCGAGCTGGGTGACAATGGGGATGAAGGTGGGACAGATGGCGTTGCGCTATGGCTGCAACGATTTCGGCTCGCTCATGATCGAGGAGAATGTCGTGTCGGCGGCGAACACCACGCATCGCACGACGACGGACGAACTCGAAGGGCTGATCCGGGATGCGGGCTTCATCCCGGCGCGCCGGCGCCAGGACTACTCGATCATCGCACCTGGCTCCGCCCTCGCGGGCAGCGCCCTCGCGGATACTGCCCTCGCGGACGCGGCGCTCGTGCACGCTGGGGTATAGCGGATGAGCGCACCGCACGCGTCGGCGAGGCACCGTGTCGGCATCGGCTACGACTCGCATCGATTCGCGCCCGGTGGGCCGTTACGCCTGGCGGGTGTCGACATTCCAGCGGACGTCCACTGCGAGGCCCACTCTGATGGCGACGCCGTCTGTCATGCCGTCACCGACGCGATTCTCGGCGCGGCCGGATTGGGCGACATCGGGGAGATGTTTCCGGACACCGACGCGGCCAACAAGGGCAGGGACTCCATCACCATGCTCGAGGCGGCACGTGAGCGAATCTCTCGTGACGGATGGCAGGTGGGAAATGTGGATGTCACCATCGTGACGCAACGGCCGAAGATCGGTCCCCACCGTACCGCGATGCGCGAACGACTCGCCGCCGCGCTGCGCGTGCCTGCCGGTGACGTGAGTGTGAAGGGCAAGACCAATGAAGGACTCGGCTGGATCGGGCGGGAGGAGGGGCTTGGCGTCATGGCGGTCGCATCGCTGGTGCGCGCCGGCTGACGCATGACTGACATGCTGGACTGGCTCGCCGCGCAGCCATGGCCGCTGTTGTACGGGGCCATTCTGCTCGCGGCATTTGCGGAGAACGTCTTCCCGCCACTCCCTGCCGATACTGTCGTCGCCCTCGGCGCGTTCGTTGCGGCTCGTGGAAACGGCACGGCGTTTGGCGCCTGGGCTGCCACGATGGTGGGGAACATCGGCGGAGCGATGTTGATGTACTGGCTTGGGCGGCGCTTCGGCATGCCCTGGCTGATGCGACGCTTTCCGCGCATGTTCACGCCCGATTCGACGGCGGCCGTGACCGAACGGTTTCGCAAGGGGGGGATCGTCGCCGTCGGCATAAGTCGCTTCCTCCCCGGAGTTCGCGCAATCGTTCCGCCGATTGCGGGTGCCATCGGTTTCGGCGCCGTGCGCGCCGCGGTCGCGATGACGGTCGCCTCCGGCCTCTGGTACGGCATGGTGTGCTGGCTGGCGTTCCGTGCCGGCGCCAATGCAGATGTTCTGCTCGCGCGCATTGCCGGGCAACAGCGCACGGTGGCACTCGTGACGGCCGGCGTGGTGGCGGTCATCGTGCTGGCTGTCGTGGTGATCCGTCGCCGGCGCGTGCGATGAATCGGGTACAGCGATCGGCGGACGCTGGTGCCGCAGCCAACATCCCGCTCGATCCGGTGATCGCCACTGCGTTTCACGTGCGCGTGTTCGAGGACGCACTCACGCTCGAAGAGGGCGCGTCGCCGCGTACCATCGACGCCTACCGGCGTGACGTGGTGCGCTGCGCCGCTTTCATGCGCGCGCAGGGCATCCAC
>DASQZA010000071.1:0-2136 GCA_035638935.1 Gemmatimonas sp.
GCTCGGCCCCGCCAAGCGCGGCGATCGCGGCACCAAGGTCTGGTTCAAGCCCGATCACGAAGTGTTCAGCGAGCTGATCTACGACTACAGCACGCTGGCGGCGCGCCTGCGCGAGCTCTCGTTCCTCAACAAGGGCGTCACCATCACCCTTGCCGACGAGCGCGAGGACGAGCAGAAGACCGACACCTTTCTCGCCGTCAACGGACTGCGCGAGATGGTCGAGTTCCTCAACAACCAGCGCAAGGCACTGCACAGCGAAGTCGTCTACATCGACACCGAGCGTGACGACGTCGCGATCGAGCTGGCGATGCAGTACAACGACGGCTACGCCGACACGACCTTCTCGTTCGTCAACAACATCAACACGCACGAAGGCGGTACCCACCTCACCGGCTTCAAGAGCGCGCTGACGTCGGTGGTGAACAAGTACATCGAGCGTTCCAGCCTGTCGAAGAAGGACAAGGACGGTATCAAGCTCACCGGCGACGACGTGCGAGAGGGCCTCGCCTGCGTGCTGTCGGTGAAGGTCCGCGAGCCGCAGTTCGAGGGCCAGACGAAGACGAAGCTCGGCAACCCGAGTGTCGAGGGCATCGTCCGCAGCATCGTGCAGGAGCACCTCGCGCAGTTCCTCGACGAACACCCGAAGATCGGCAACATCATCATCGAGAAGGCCGTCAGTGCCGCGCGCGCGCGCGAGGCCGCACGCAAGGCGCGTGACCTGACGCGCAAGAAGAACGCGCTCGACATCGGCAACCTGCCCGGCAAGCTCGCCGACTGCTCGCTCTCCGAACCTTCGCTCTGCGAGCTGTACCTCGTCGAGGGCGACTCGGCAGGCGGATCCGCGAAGCAGGGCCGGGAGCGGCAGAACCAGGCCATCCTGCCCCTGCGCGGCAAGATCATCAACGTCGAGAAGGCCCGCATCGACAAGGTGCTCAGCAACGAGGAGATCCGGACGATCATCACGGCCCTCGGCTGCGGCATCAAGGACGAGTTCGACCTCACCAAGACGCGCTACCACAAGATCATCATCATGACGGACGCCGACGTCGACGGCGCCCACATCCGCACCCTGCTGCTGACGTTCTTCTTCCGCCAGATGCCCGAGCTGATCGATGCCGGCTACATCTACATCGCGCAGCCGCCGCTGTATCGCGTCTCGCGCGGCAAGGAGGAGTTCTACGCCTACGACGAGGCGGAGCGCGAGATGTACTCGGAGCGCATCAGCGGTGGCGATGCGCGCAAGAACGTCTACGTGCAGCGCTACAAGGGCCTCGGCGAGATGAATCCCGAGCAGCTCTGGACCACCACCATGGATCCCGAGCGTCGCACGATCCTCCGCGTGACGCTGGACGATGCGGTGATGGCCGACCAGATCTTCCAGACCCTGATGGGCGACTCAGTCGAGCCGCGACGCGAGTTCATCGAGGCCAACGCCCGCTTCGTGACCGCGCTCGACGTCTGAGCGCGCTTCGTGCTCTGAACGTGGCTAACGCCCCGGACGGGCCGTCACGCTGCGGAAGTCCTGTCGCACGTGTGTCAAAAGTCTTGTCCACTGCTGACAGCGGGGGTATGTGATGAAGGGCCTCCCGAAGACGGGAGGCCCTTCATGTTGGCACTACGGACATTCGGTGATCGCTCGCGTCGCACCTCTTCGCGATGCGCATGGCGTCTGCTGGGTCTGCTTGAGCCGTGTCGTGCTGCGGTGCAGACTCATGCCCGCGCGAGTTGCGGATCCTGTGGTGCAGACTGCCACCGACGCGAGTAGGACCGTACGGTGCTGGCGCTCTCTCACGAACGCACGAGGCCATGCTCGATCCCGACGAACGCACCTCGAGCGCGCCAACGGCGCCTGCGGGACCTGACGCCGCAACGCTCTTTCGCGGTCCGGGCGATGCGCACCGCCTGCCGCGCACACGATTGGGCGGCGTCCGCTCTCGGCCTCGTGCACGAGTGGCCTGTGACCCTGCGTGCCACCGCGCTGCATGCGCTGGCGCTCCGCACGCCGGTGCTGCTGCTCTGGGGCCCGGAGTTCGTCATCATCTTCAATGATGCGTTCCGCGCGAGCATCGGCAGCGACGATGACGTACGCGCTGCGCTCGGAGCCTCGGGACCCGCGCACTGGGGCGAGAGCTGGCG
>DASQZA010000072.1:0-13735 GCA_035638935.1 Gemmatimonas sp.
CTTCGTCGGCGGACGTGGCGCGGAACATTTTTTCCGCGCGCGCGGCGACGAAGCTCGCGAACGATTCGTTGAACGGCACGCGACCCTTGGCAAAGAACGTGTTGTGCACCAGCTCATGAATGATCGTGTTCGCGACCGTGATCGAGTCCGCGCCGATCGTGGTGCTCACCAACGGATCGTTGAACCAGCCAAGCGTGCTGAACGCGGATGACGCACCGAGGGTGACGTCGAACCCCTCACCCCGCAGCTTCTCGGCCTCGCGGCGCGCTTCGGCAAAATCGAAGTAGCCCTTGTATGGAAAGCGACCGACCACGGGAAAGCTCCAGGTCTTCCGCTCGAGCCGGTCCCGATAGGCGGCCGAGAGGACGAGCACCAGCGTATCGCGATCGAGCTGCGAGAACGTGGTGAAACTCTCGCCCGCCTTGAGCCCCAGGGAATCCACGGCAAACTGCCGCGCGGCGACGACGAGACCGAGCTTCGCGCGCGTAGCCGCGTCGACGCCGATGCCGGTGCCCGTGCCATCGACCAATCGGTCGATCGGCTGCCGGCGCGCCAGAATGCGCGCCTCTTCATACGCGGCACGCGAGATGTAGCAGCCCATCGGCGTGAGGGTCGCGACGAGCGCCACGAACACGACGAGCGCGGCACTCGCGCGGCGCAGAGCGCGTGCCCAGTGCCGTTGCAGCCAGCGCCACACCGTCAAGCGCGCTGTCAAGCGCTGACGCGGTGCCGCGCCGCTCGCTAAATTGTGAGGTCCATGTCGTTCGTGCATCTGCATTGCCACTCCGAGTATTCGCTCCTCGACGGCGCGAACCGCATCGATGATCTGATCACGCGTGCGCAGCTCTTCGAGCAGCCTGCGCTTGCCATCACCGATCACGGTAACATGCATGCCGCCTGGGAGTTCCAGGAAAAGGCGCGCAAGGCGGGCGTGAAGCCCATTCTGGGCATGGAAGCCTACGTCGCGCCGGCCGACCGTCGCACACGTGGCCGCCCGGCACCCGGGGTCAAGCCGTACTACCACCTCGTGCTGCTTGCGCGCGACCTGGTCGGGTACCGCAATCTGGTGAAGCTGTCGTCGCTGGGGTACACCGAAGGCTTCTTTTCCAAGCCCCGGATCGATCGCGAGCTGCTGGCGGCCCACTCGGAGGGGATCATCGTCTCCTCCGCCTGCCTCGCGGGCGAAGTGGCGTCGCACCTGATGGAAGATCGGATGGAGCAGGCACGCGAAGCTGCAGCATGGTATGCGGAGCTCTTCAAGGACCGCTACTACCTCGAGGTCCAGGCGCACCGAAGCGAGGGGCAGGCCAAGCTCAACGCGAAGATCTTCTCACTCGCCGACGACCTCGGGCTGCCGGTGCTCGCCACGAACGACGCGCACTTCCTCCGGCACGAGGATCACGCCGCGCACGACGTGTTGCTCTGTATCGGCCTGGGCAAGGATCACAGCGACCGCGACCGGATGAAGTACGACGACGGCTTGTACTTCAAGTCGGCGCCGGAGATTGCGGGGTTCTTCCCGGGTCGGGCGGACGTGCTCACGAACACGCTTGCCGTCGCCGATTCCGTCGACGTCCAGTTCGAGAAGAAGTACTACGTCCCGTCGTTCCCGCTGCCCGCGGGCCTGCACGACGAGAACGAGTACCTGGTGCAGATCGCGACCGTCGGGGCGAAGGAGCGCTACGGCGACCCGCTCCCGGCGAACGTGCAGGAGCGCCTCGACTACGAACTCTCGGTCATCACGAAGACAGGCTACGCCGGCTACTTCCTGATCGTCGCGGATTTCATCAAGGCCGCACGCGATCGTGGAATTCCCGTGGGCCCCGGCCGAGGCTCGGCTGCCGGATCGATCGTCGCGTATTCGACGCGCATCACCGACGTGTGCCCGCTGGAGTTCGACCTGCTCTTCGAGCGCTTCCTGAATCCGGAGCGCGTGTCGATGCCCGACGTCGACGTCGACTTCTGCTTCGAGCGACGCGGTGAAGTGATCGAATACGTGCGGCAGAAGTACGGCAAGGATTCGGTCGGGCAGATCGTCACTTTCGGTACGATGAAGTCGCGCGCCGCCATCAAGGACGTCGGCCGCACCCTCGGCTTCACGCCGGGCGAGACCGATGCGCTCGCGAAGCTCATCCCGAACGCACCGAACTTCTCGCTCACGGTGAAGGAAGCCATCGAGCAGGTGCCCGAGGTGAAGCGGTTCTATCAGACGGAGCCGCGCTACAAGGGGTTGCTCGACTACGCGATCTCACTCGAAGGATTGTCACGCCACACCGGCGTCCATGCTGCCGGTGTCGTGATCGCCCCCGGCCCGCTCGACGAGTTCGTCCCGATCTGCACACAGGCGTCGAAGGGTTCGGGCGCCGGTGATGACGAACGGGTGATCGTGACGCAGTACGACATGAACGCGCTGGAAAAGGCGGGCATGCTCAAGATGGACTTCCTTGGGCTGACGACGCTTACCGTCATCAGCGACACGCTGGCGCTCATCAAGCAGCGCAGCGGCGTCGAGGTCGTGCTCGAGGAGCGTGGGTTCACCGATCCGGAGACGTATCGCCTGTTGCGCGCCGGGCGTACGGCCGGTGTGTTCCAGTTCGAATCGCCGCTCGCGACGGATGTGCTCAAGCGCATGCGCTGCGACCGGTTCGACGACCTCGTGGCATCGAACGCACTGCTCCGTCCAGGACCGCTGGACGCGGGGATGCACAACGTCTACATCCGGCGCAAGCGCGGTGACGAGCCGGTCGCGTATGCACTGCCGGAGCTGGAGACGATCCTCTCCACCACGTACGGCGTCATCACCTATCAGGAACAGGTGATGCGAATCGCGCAGACGCTCGCGGGCATTTCGCTCGCCGAAGCGGACGTGCTGCGAAAGGCCGTGGGCAAGAAGGACGCGGAGCTCATCAAGAAGGAGCTCGGCAAGTTCGTCACGAAGGCGATCGCCAAGGGCCACGCAAAGAAGATCATCGACGAGATTTCGGGACAGATCGAGACCTTCGGACGCTACGGCTTCAACAAGTCGCACTCCGTCGCATACTCGGTCCTCTCGTATCACACCGCGTGGCTCAAGGCGCACTACCCGGCCGAGTTCATGGCCGCGTTGCTGTCGTCGAACATCGGCAAGACCGAAGAAGTCATCAAGTACATCGCGGAAGCACGCGAGATGGGCATCGAGGTGCTCGCGCCCGACGTCAACGAATCCGGATGGCGGTTCACCGTGATCGCCGACAAGCGAATCCGCTTCGGACTGGGCGCGATCCGCAATGTCGGGCGAGGCGCAATCGATTCGCTCATCGCCGCGCGCGCCGACGGGCCCTTCACCTCGCTGTACGATCTGTGCTCGCGAGTCGACCTGCGCGTCTGCAACAAGCGGGTGTTCGAGGCCCTGATCGCCACCGGTGCCTGCGACGGGCTGGATGGTCATCGCGCGCAACAGATTCAGGCGCTCGACCACGCGATCAACGAAGCGTCGCTGCGTCAGGACGAAGCGGCCCAGGGGCAGGCGTCGCTGTTCGGGGACATTGGCGGAGGGCCCAGCGATGAGCCTGCAGCGCCCCCGACGCTCCCGGCCGTGGCGGTCTGGTCCGAGAGCGAGCGCCTGAAGCGAGAGAAGGAGCTGCTCGGATTCTACATTTCGGGGCACCCGCTCGAGCCCTTCCGAACCGAATGCGAGCTGTTCGCATCCCATACGGTGGCACAACTTGGTGTCTGGACGATGGAGTCGGTCACCATCGGTGTGGTGGTCACGGCGATCAAGCGCCAGGTCTCCAAGAAGTCCGGCGCGGAGTTCGCTCGGTTGACAGTGGAGGATTTTTCAGGATCTTCCGAAGTGCTCGTCTTTCCCGAGGCATGGTCGGTGATCGCCGAGGGGGTCCGGACGGACGTGCCGCTGCTCTTCAAGGGTGGGTACGGGAAGCGCGATCAGGAGGTCGAGGATCCGACCTTCATCGTGGCATCCGTGAAGCGATTTGCCGAAGTGCGGGCGGGTGGTGAGCTGGCGGTGGCGATCGACCTGGCAGGCGGGTCGGACCTCGCACCGTCGGTGATGGATGACGTTCGTGTTGCACTCGAGGCGCATCAGGGTTCGGCGCCGATCGAGTTACGCTGGAAGGACGAGAGTGGCACTCCGGTGCGCTTTCGCTCCCGGTCGCTTACCGTGGCGGCGTCACCCGTCGTCCTGTCGGATCTACGCGCGCTGCTCGGCGCCGATCGTGTGCGCCTCGTGCGCACCGACGGCTGACGCAGCCGTTTCCTCTTTCCCAATCGCCATGGCAGCCGCCCCGATTCTCGAGTTCGAGCGTCCCATCGCGGAACTCGAGAAGCAGATCGAGGAGTTGAAGAAGGTCGCCGGTGATCGCTCGCTGGACGTTGCGCAGGAGATTGCCCCACTCGAGCGCAAGCTGTCGGACTTGCGGGTGCAGATCTACAAGAATCTCACGCCGCTCCAGCGCGTGCAGGTGGCTCGCATCGCTCGCCGGCCCTTCACGGCCGACTATATCCGGCTCGCGTTCACCGACTTCATCGAGCTGCATGGCGATCGTGCATTCCGCGACGACGCTGCCATCATCGGAGGCTGGGCGCGTCTCGAAGGCGAGACGGTGATGATCATCGGGCACCAGCGCGGCCGCGATACCAAGGAGAACCTGCGCCGCAACTTCGGCATGCCGCACCCCGAGGGATACCGCAAGGCACTGCGTCTCATGAAGCTTGCGGAGAAGTTCCAGGTGCCCGTCATCACGCTGATCGACACACCCGGTGCATGGGCCGGCCTCGGTGCAGAAGAGCGTGGACAGAGTGAGGCGATCGCGCGCAACCTCCTCGAAATGAGCCAGCTGCAGGTGCCGATCATCGCAACGGTCATCGGTGAAGGTGGCTCCGGCGGCGCGCTCGCACTGGGCGTGGCCGACCGCGTGCTCATGCTGGAGAACGCGGTGTACTCCGTTATCACGGTCGAGGGCTGCGCCGCGATTCTCTGGAAGGACACCAGGCCCGAGATGCGGGAGAAGGCCGCAACTGCGCTGCGCATTACCGCGCAGGATCTGGTGGAGCTGCGCGTGGTGGACGAGGTGGTGCCGGAGCCGATTGGCGGTGCACACTCCAACCATGACCTCACGGCCACGACGTTGCGCGAGACGTTGATTCGCAACCTCGAGGACCTGAAGCGCTACAAGCCCGACAAGCTCGTGCGACGCCGGCGAGAGAAGTTTCTGCGCATGGGTCAGTTCACCGAATAGGCGACGCCGTGGCGCATCTCATCGAAGTCGCATTCCGCGGGAACCGCAAGGAATTCTTTCAGTGGACGGGAGACACGATTCCACCGCTCAAGGCGGGGATCATCGTGGAGGCCGACCGCGGCGAGGATTTCGGACGCGTGCATTCCACGGGCGAACTTGCCGAGGTTCGTTGCAAGGGCTGCGCGCACGGCTGCGGTACGACGCCACCGCCGCGCGTCGCCTTGCGTCTGGCGACGCCGGAGGAGATCGCGCGTGATCGCGACCTCGATGCCGAGAACGAAAGCGCACGGCGCACGTCGATGGAGCGTGTGAAGGCGAACGGACTCGTCATGAAATTGACGGACGCCGAGTGGCAATGGGATCGTCGCAAGCTGACGTTCTACTTCACGGCGGAACGGCGCGTCGATTTTCGTGGCCTCGTGCGCGATCTCGCGGCGCAGTTCCGGACGCGCATCGAACTCAAGCAGATCGGCGTGCGCGACGAGGCCAAGCGACTTTCCGGCATCGGGCGCTGCGGCCGCGAGTACTGCTCGGCGTCGTGGCTGCCCGACCTGCGCCCCGTGAACCTCGGCGTGGCAAAGGACCAGAAGCTGTCGCTCAATCCGCAGCAGATTTCTGGTGCATGTGGGCGGCTCATGTGCTGCCTGCGCTACGAGCACGAGTTCTACGTGGCGAGCCGCCGGCGCTTCCCGAAAGAAGGGAAGATCCTGCAGACGAAGCTCGGCGAGGAGAAGGTGCTTGCCTGCGACATCTTCAACGAGCGGGTCACACTGCGCACGGCGGAAGGCGACACGCGAGTCGTTGCGCTCGCCGACCTGCGCGACGAGATCGGCGGTTTCGGCGAGGCGATCGTGGCGGAGCGTTTCGACGTGGCCGCCGACTCGAACGATGATGTGCTGCCCGATCGGACGAGCGAGCTTCCAGTCGTTGCGGCCACGCTTCAGGCCGCGCCTGTCGTGACGCCCGACATCGTGGAGCAGATCGTCGAAAGTGCGGTCGTGGACAGCGACGACTCCGTGGAAAGTGCGTCAGCCGCAGACAGTACCGAAGGTGCCGAAGGCACCGACGGCGCGGAAACACGACGCAAGCGGCGCCGCGGTCGCCGTGGCGGTCGTCGCCTGCGCGCTGCCGAGCAGCGCGCGAACGAGACGGACCAGGCCGACGTGACCGACTCGAACGATGTGACCGATGTAGCAGATGACACCCCTGATTCCCCCGACCAGCGCTGACGTGCCCCGATTCTTCCTCACTACTGCCATCGACTACGCCAACGGCGATCCGCACCTCGGGCACGCGCTCGAGAAGATCGGAAGCGACGTCATTGCGCGTTACCACAGGACTCGTGGCGACGAGGTGCACTTCCTGACCGGCATGGACGAGCACGGGCAGAAAGTGCAGTCGACGGCAGAAGCGCAGGGCGTAGAGCCCCAGAGCTTTACGGATGAGATCGCGGCGCGCTTCCAGGCGATGTGGGCAAAGCTCGACATCAGCTACGACCAGTTCATCCGCACGACGTCGGCGCATCACAAGGCAGGAGTTCAGGCGTTGATTCAACGGATCGCCGAACACAGTCCCGGCGATTTCTACGAGCGCTCCTACCGCGGCATGTACTGCGTCGGCTGCGAAGCGTTCAAGCAGGATGCGGATATCGTCGACGGGCGTTGCGCACTGCATCCGACGCGGACCCTCGAAGACGTCGAGGAGCGCAACTGGTTCTTCCGGCTCTCGAAGTATCAGCCGTTCCTGCAGGCGCTTCTCGAAAGCAATCCGACGTTCATCCAGCCGGAGAGTCGCCGCAACGAGATTCTGGGGTTGCTTGCTGGCGGTCTCGAGGACATTTCCGCATCACGAGCGCGCTTGTCATGGGCGGTCCCGTTTCCGCTCCCGCTCTCGACCGGCGAGACACAGGGCACCTACGTGTGGTTCGACGCGCTGCCCAACTATCTCACCGCGACCGGGTTTCCGGAGAGCGGCTTCAGCGCGCGATGGCCCGCTGACTTGCACGTCATCGGCAAGGACATCACGCGCTTCCACGCCGTGATCTGGCCCGCGATGCTGCAGGCTGCCGGGCTGCCGCTGCCTCGTCAGGTGTGGGCCCACGGATTCGTGCAGCTGGCCGGCGAACGATTCTCCAAGAGCGCTGGCGTGAAGCTCGACCTGGGCGAAGCCGTCGATCGTTATGGCGCCGACGCGTTCCGCTATGTGCTGCTGCGTGAAGTCCCGTTCGACAGCGATGGCAATTTCTCGTGGGAGCGTTTCGAGGAGCGCTACACGAGCGACCTGGCCAACGCACTCGGCAACCTCGCGAGCCGCGCGACGGCGATGGTCGAGAAATATTTCGAGGCGGTGGTGCCGAGTGCGCCGCGGCCTGATGCCGAAGCGGGTGACGACGCCGACATCGCATCGTACCACGCAGCACTCGATGGTTCGCGTGGCTGGATGCTGCACGACGGATTGTCTGCCGTGTTCCGCATGACGGCGCGCGCCAATGAGTACACACAGGCCATGGCGCCGTGGACGCTGGCCAAGGATCCGGCCAAGCGCGGGGAGCTCGAGACGTGCTTGTCATCGGTGCTGCGCCGGCTCGCACGCCAGGCCGTGCTGCTCTATCCGTTCATGCCGGGAAAGGCCGAGGCACTCTGGCAGCAACTCGGTGGCCCCGGCGCGGTCGCGGAGCAGCGGTTTGATGGTCTTGCGACGCTCGACGCGGCGGGTTGGCACGTGCGAAAGGGCGAGGGATTGTTCCCCCGCCCCGTCGCTCCACCACCGGTGACTTCCCCGGTCTGACTACTTACCGAAATCCACCGTCGGGGCCGCGCGAGTGGCCGCGTCGGTGACTTCGAAGCCGACGCGAGGCTTGGCGCCGGTGACCTTCGCGGTCATGACGGCCGGAAACTTCCGGATGTAGGTGTTGTACTGCGTCACTTTGCCGTTGTAGTCCGTGCGTGCGACCGCGATCCGGTTCTCCGTGCCGGCGAGTTCGTCCTGCAGGCGCAGGAAGTTCTCGTTCGAGCGCAGCTCCGGATACGCCTCGACCACGACGCTGATGCGGCCCAGCGCGCTGGTGACCTGCTGGTTGGCGTTGGCCAGCTCGGTCGGATCGGTCCCGCCCGGGCGCTGCAGCGCAGTCTGCAGCCCGGCGCGTGCTTGCGTGATCTGCGTGAGCACTTCGCTCTCCTGCTTCGCGAAGCCCTTCACCGTGTTCACCAGGTTGCCGATAAGGTCGGAGCGGCGCTGCAGCTGGACGTCGATGTTGTTCTTCGCCTGTGCCGCCTGCTCGTCGTAGGTCTGAATCGAGTTGTAGCCGCAGGCCGTGAGGCTGAGCGCGAGCGGCAACGCGAACAGGTACGACCGCAAGCGCGAGATGGGGCGCGAGCCATTGCCTGGGCCGTTGCGCGACGGGCGAACGATAGCGGGCGTTGTCATCGAGAAGTCCTTTGTGAAGTGAAATCGTAAGCCATCAAGCCGCTGCCGGCGGCGCAAATCGATCGAGGTAGTGCACCAGGTCATCCATACCCCGCACGTAGCCGGTCAGCACGGCGTCCGTATCCCGCTCTGCAATCGCGCGGCCGCGCACGAGGCCGGCCACATGTTCGAACGCGCTGACATCGAATCCGCCACGTTCGCCAACCGCTTGCACGACCGCAACCGCATCACGCGGTGGCTGGACGCCATGCAACCGCAACACCGCACGGAAGATCACCAGCAAGGCACTGAAGCTCGCGCGCAGCAGCTCCTGCTGCCGGGACGTGTCCGTTCCCGCCGTCATGACCGCGCGACGGAGTCGCAGCATCTTGCCCATCGCCTCCTGCTCCGTCTGCAGCCGCAGGTGCGCCTGATCGATGTGAATACCCTCGAGCGGCATCGTGCCGTGCAGCACGCGATGTCGTTCGAGAATGTCGGCGTACTCCATCGGAAAGATGTCGGACGATCGCTTCCACTCCTCGAGCGTGAAGATCAGCGGAGGCGGGTTACCGGCTTCCTGCCATGCGCGCGACGTCTGCGCCAGCTTTCGTAGCACGTCCATGCTGAGGGTGGATACGACCAGCAGCACGTTCTTGTCGGACCGCCCCTCGACGGCCTCGTCGCTGGCAGCCGAACCATAGAGCACGACCCCGATCAGCTCCGGGCCATGTACCGCCCGCAACTGTGTGACGAGATCGTCCAGGCTCATCGTGGTTTTGGCCATTAGGAGATGGATAGAGGGAGAGAATGAGAGAGGGAGAGAGATCTAGCGGTTACCAATCTGAACCTCCTCCGCCACCGCTGAATCCGCCACCGCCGCCGAAGCCGCCGAATCCACCACCACCGCCGCCGCCGAATCCACCACCGCTGAACCCGCCACCACCGAATCCGCCGCCGCCGAAGCCGCCGATCGGAATAGGGATGCAACCCACGCAACCACCGCGACCGCGACCCCGGCCTCGTGACAGGATGACCGGAAGCACGATGAAAAGAAGAATGATGAGCCAGAACGGGATTCCGCCATTCGGCTGCACCCGTTCGCGACGACGTTCCTGCGGCCGCTGTGAACCGTCGAGATTGACTCCGAACTCGGCAGCGTAGCGGTCCGCTACTGTCATCGCGATCTGCTCGATGGCGCCAGCGTAGTTCCGCGCAGCGAACTGCTCCGTCACCGAGCGACAGATGGCGGCCGCCGTGGCATCCACGATGAATCCCTCAGCGCCCTGCCCGGTCTCGATGCGACAGCGACCGCGGCCGTCGGACGCGGTTTCCTTCGGCACGATCAGAATCACCACACCGGCATTTCGCGCGGCGTCACCCACCGCGGCGTCCGCGCCGAGCTTCCACTCGCGACCCAGACGTAGGGACACCTCTTCGATCGGCCGGCCACCCAGGTCCGGCAACGTGACCACCACCATGTCCCCGCGCGTTGCCGCATTCACGCGTTGCGCGAGGCCTTCGAGCCGCGCGCGCGCCTCCGCTGGCAGCACGTTGGCGAAATCGTTCACGTACCCGACGGGGGACGGCAGCGCAGCGTCCGGTCCTACCGGGATCTGCGCGTGCGCGACATGCGGCACACTGGCGATGAGGACCAGGAAGACAAGCAAGGGCATCAGCCCATGTCGCCGTACTGCAGCAGACCAGCGAGTGATCAATCGAGTCGGATTGGGGGTCAGGGCGGTGGACTCAACAGGGCAAATCAGGACGTCACCACGCGACTTCATACCTACATACTACGGCTCGTACCGCTGCCGGTGTCAGCGGTACACGGCTGGGATGCTGAGGAAGAAGCGCCGAGCAGGTGCCCGACGCATACCGGAGAGTCGCGTGGTAACCCCGGTGGCACTAGCCTTCAGACATGAACACTTCGTACAGACCAGTGCAGGGTTCGCGCCGCGGCCGCGCCGTCGCGATGCTCGTGTCACTCGCCGTCGTCCTGACCGCCGCAGCTTGCAAGGACACGAACGCCGGAGCCCAGGACACGTCGAAGCCAGCCACCAATTCTGCTTCCAGCACTCCGGCGTCTGTCGCCTCGGGGCCTGGCGTCTCGGCAGCCGGCGTCTCGGTAGCCGACACCCTGAGCGACTCTGCGCTCATGGTGCGCGCCGACATCGGCCGCCTGTCCGGACGCGACTCGGCGCCGATCTGGGTCGTGGTCATCAGCGACTTCCAGTGCCCGTACTGCAAGATGTGGCACGACACGACCTACACGTCGCTGGTGCGTGACTATGTCAACACCGGCAAGGTGCGACTCGCCTACCTGAACCTCCCGCTCGGGCAGCATCCCCACGCGCGCGCCGAAGCCGGAGCGAGTCTGTGTGCCGGCGTGCAGGGCAAGTTCTGGCCGTATGCGGATGGACTGTTTCATCAGCAGGACGCGGTCGCTCGCATGGGGTCGGTCGACGGGTTGCTCGACAGCCTCGGACGCGCGCAGTCGCTCGAGATGACGGAGTTCGCGCGCTGCCGCAAGTCGAACGCGATCCGCAATCTCATCGACTCCGACATTCGGCAGGCTGAAGGCTCGGGCGCGCGCTCCACCCCGACCATTCTCGTCGGCAACTTCATCATCCAGGGCGTGACCCCCTACAAGGATTTCCGGAAAGCCGTCGACACCGCGCTGTTCGTCGCGCGCAACGCCGCGAAGGCGAAACGCTGAACGGCGCCACCCGAGCGCTGTACGCGCTGGGTGTAGCCGCGGCGCGCACGGCGGCGCATACCGCGGCGCGCTTCGCTCCCGAGAGCGAGGGCAAGATCTCGCGCTCCTTGCGCGCCCGGCATGGTCTGGTGGAGCGCATCGTCGCTCGCGCTTCCGCCGTTCGCGATCTTTCACGACCACTGGTGTGGTTTCACGCGCCCTCGGTCGGTGAAGGGCTGCAGGCGCGTCCCGTCGTGCACGCGATGCGCGACGCTGACCCCACCCTGCAGTTCGCATACACCTTTTTCTCTCCCAGCGCCGAACGGTTCGCGGAATCGGTGCGGGCCGACATCACGGACTATCTGCCGTTCGATGGAGTTCGCGAGGCCGACGCCTTGCTGGATGCGATGCGGCCGGCAGCGCTCGTGTTCGTGAAGCTCGACGTCTGGCCCACGCTCGTGGCCCGCGCTGCAGCACGCGGTATTCCCGTCGCGCTGCTGTCCGCGACGGTTGCCCCGGAATCGAGTCGCCTCGGTCGCGCATCGCGCGCGATCACTCGTGATGCCTACGCCGCGCTCGCGGCGGTCGGCGCGATCAGCGAATCACATGGCAAGCGGCTCGAACTCCTGGGTGTGCGTCGCGCTGTGGTGCAGGTGACCGGCGATACCCGGTTCGATCAGGTGTGGGAGCGTGCAGCAGCCGTCGATCGCACGAGCACACTGCTGTCGCGCCTTGCGTCCGCCAGACCCACCCTCGTTGCCGGCAGCACATGGCCTGCGGACGAAGCCGTCCTGCTTCCCGCGTGGAAAACAGTTCGTGCCGCGGTTCCGAACGCACGGCTCATCGTGGTGCCGCACGAGCCGACACCGTCGCACGTCGATCCCGTGGTCTCATGGGGGCGAAGCGCGGGGCTCGAGACGGTGACGCTCGATCGGGCGCTCTCCGAGGGATCACATGCCGATGTCGTCGTGGTCGACCAGACCGGCGTGCTCGGTGAGCTGTATGCGCTCGCCGACGTCGCATTCGTCGGTGGCGGATTCCATGCGGCTGGCTTGCACTCGGTGATCGAACCCGCCGCATTCGGCGCTCCGGTAACGTTTGGCCCCGGACATCGCATGAGTCGGGAGGCAGGTTTGCTGCTCGAGGCGGGAGGTGCGCGGAGCGTCGCGACCAGCGCCGAGCTTGCGATGGCGTTGGGTGCCTGGCTGGGCGACCCACCGCGCCGAGCCTCCAGTGGTGCACTCGCGCGGGAAGTCGTGGAGACCGGTCGTGGGGCGACGGCGCGATCGGTGGCGCTGGTGCGGGGGCTGTGGGCTGGCGCTTGATCGGCAGCGAAGTACGTTCGCGGGCATGATGCTCACCCAGCGAGCAGCTTCCCGGGCAACACGGCTCCTGACGATGGCAGTGCTGACGCTGCCGGGTTGCGCGCGCGCGCCGTCGCCTGCGATCCCGCCGCCGGCAATGTCGGTGACGACTCCCGTAGCCGTGTCGAACGCGCCTGCGCCTCGCATTTACGGCTCGCTGCTCGACCGGCTCGTCACAGGCAGCCGACTCCGTGGTGCGCTGATCTCCATCGAAGGCCGTGAGGGCGGTACGGTCACCTCGGAATATGGCACGTTCGTGCTCGACAGCGTGCCACCGGGGGCATACCGGCTGCTTGCTCGCCATCCCATGCTCGATTCGATGGGTATCGACACGATTGGCGTGCCTCTGCTCGTCGGCGACCGCGCGAACGTTGGAGAACTGTCGCTGCCGACGGCCGCACAGTTCATTGCGTCGCGTTGCGCGCGGCCCGTACGGGAAGGAACCGGCCTGGTATCCGGAATCGTGCGCAGCACGTACGACGATGAGCCGCTCCCGGATGTCGAGGTGGCCGCAGCGTGGCGCGGTCCGGACACGACATACGCCGGCGGCGGTCTGCGTGAACGGGTCCGTATACGCACCTCGCAACATGGAGGCTTCCTTCTGTGCAATGTGCCGAGGTTCACGCCCGTCGAGATCTGGGCGCGACGTAACGGCATCAGCAGTCCGCGCATTCGTGTGCAGCTCGGTGCCGTACAAGTAGCTGCGTACGACATGTCGCTCGACCCGGCTCGAGGTTCGGCAATCGTGGACGATGCGCCGCCAGCGCTGAGCGACCCGTCGGCACGTGCGGTGCCCCTGGCCAGAGAGGGGATCATTGCGGGGCGCATCGTGACATCGTCGGGTGACGCGTTGCCGGACGTGACCGTGTCGCTCGATCGTCAAGGCACCGGGTCAATTGCAGTATCCGACCACGACGGCCGGTTCACCATTGCGGGTGTGCCACCGGGTGTGCGACAGCTGGAGATGCGCGCCATTGGATTTCGCGTCAGCACACTTGGCATCAACGTGCGCCCATTGCAGCGGGTGGAGCGCA
>DASQZA010000073.1:0-19179 GCA_035638935.1 Gemmatimonas sp.
CGCGTCACCATCGGCCGAGTTCGGCGGCCGGAGGGCATGCGCCCTGCATTCTCCGCAATCATCCGCCCAGTCTCGAACTCGCTGTTCCGAGCCTGCCGCTACGCTCGACCGCTCTGTCCGCATCCAATGATCAAACTCGTCAAACAGACCTTCTCCAACTTTCTCGACGACCGCGCCCAGACCATGGCTGCGGCGCTCGCGTACTACACCGCGTTCTCGATACCGCCTCTGCTGGTGCTCATCCTGCTCGGGCTCGGCGCCATCATGGATCCTGCCGACCTGCAAGGCGACATTGAACGGCAGCTCGGCGCACTCATGGGTGCCAAGGGTGCTGAGCAGGTGAAGGGGTTGCTCGTACAGGCACAGAGTCCAGCGACCGGCGGCGTGCTGCCGACGATCATGGGAATTTTCCTTCTGCTGTTTGGTGCGACTGGAGTCTTCGGTGAGCTGCAGGCCGCGCTCAACAGCGCATGGAAGGTGGCACCGGATCCGAAGGCTGGCGGCTGGAAGGCGTTCATCAAGAAACGACTGCTGTCGTTCACGATGGTCTTCGGCGTCGCATTCCTGCTGCTCGTGTCGCTGACCTTGAGCGCCATGATCTCGGCGTTTGGCGCCGTGGTGAGCAGCATGGTCGATGGCGGCTTGAACCAGACGCTGCTGTTCACTCTCGATCTCTCGCTGTCATTCGTCATTTTCAGCGTCGTCTTCGCCACGATCTACAAGTTCGTGCCCGACGCAAAGATCGACTGGCACGACGTGCGAGCGGGTGCCATGGGCACCGCAACCCTGTTCCTGATCGGCAAGTTCCTCATCGGATTCTACCTTGGCCGTAGCAACCCCGGTGAGGCATACGGTGCGGCCGGTTCGCTCGCCATCCTCCTGGTGTGGCTCTACTACTCGTCGATGCTGCTGCTGCTGGGCGCCGAATTCACCAAGGTTTGGTCCGATGCACACGGTCGAGGCATCAAGCCGGAGAAGGGCGCCATCAGTACAGCAACACCCACAAGCAATCCTGCACTGCGGAGCGCGGAAGCGACGCTGCGCGACGCCAAGCTCGAGGCCGAAGCCAGGGCCTGAGAGTCGCGCCGAAGGAAGCTGCTATTCGTCGCCGACTTCGTCCTCGTCTTCATCATCGTCCACATCGTCCGGCGAGTCGAACAACGCCTCGCCGTGCACCTCGTCGTCACGGGTGCGCCCGCCACGACCGCGCAACTCCGTGCCGATCGCTGCCGCCTCGAGCTCTTCGATCGTGCGTGGCTCGCCGCCGAATCCCATGTCACCTTCGTCGTCGATGGAGCGATGACGTGCGCCCGTATCGATCGTATCCATCTGATCCCCGCTCGGCGCGAGATCGATCGACTCGATGCCATCAGCACTGTCGGCCACGCCTTCCAGAACGCTCTCGTCGCGTAGTGCGCTCGGCACATCGAGTGCGTCGAGCTCATGCACGTTCTCGAGTGCCGGGTCGGTGTACTCGTCGTGAATCAGTTCGTCCTCCGACGGCAGATCGTCGGCCTGAGGATGCGAGACGGAATCAGGCATCAGGAACGCGCCTCGTCACCAGCGCCGTTGCCATCATGATGCGCAGCGGCATCTGTTGTTGTCGCCGACGTACTCCCCCAGGTGTGACCGCTTTCGGCCATCTCCTTGAACTTCTCGAGCGCCATGCGCACCTGACGGTCGGGTGACTTGCCGAACATGCGAGCCACGAGTTCGCCCAGTTTGCCGGCCGGTGGCTGCGCCTCGAGCGTCACGAAGATCTCAGTGTCACCGCTGGGCGCGTCGCGAAACATCACTGTGCCGTTGTTCGGAACCTGCGCCGGCTCGACTGCCTGCCACGCGATCCACTCGCCTTCGCGCTCGTCGACGATCTCGGCGTCCCATTCGACCTTGATGCCGGCGGGGCCCTTGGTGACCCAGTGCGACTTCGTATTCGACAACACGTCCACGCGGTCGAGGTGCGTCATGAACGTCGGGAGATTCGAGAAGTTGCGCCACGCGGCAAACAACTCGTCACGTGGCCGTTCGATCTCGATGCTGTGTCGGACGTCGACCGACTTGGAATGATCGACATCAGCAACCGCCCCGATCGTACGCTCCTGTTCGGTCGTGACGCCCAGCGCACCATATGCGTGGCAGTGCCCGGTGGCGCCACGGTAAAGCAATTCCGCACCGACGGCAGCGAGACCATAGCCCGCCCGGCCACGACGTTTGAGTCCATAGACGGCGAGCAGGCCGCCAAGCACGGTCGAGACGAGCCGCTCGCCGCGTCCGACGTTGACGCGGTTACCATTTTCGCGTGCGAGACTGCGTCGTTCACGGCGGCGCGCCGTCGCGTTGTCATTCTTCAGTCGTGAGAGTGTCGTGCCCATGTCGCAGTTCCTCGGGAATGCATCGTGACCTGATGGCGATGTGATGGCGATCTGATTGCGGCTCGACACTGAGAGGGGCAAGAATCACACCGATTCACGCTGATGTGTGCTGCCTGCCGACCCATGGAGCGGGCGTCCCCATGCTGCTGTTGGCTCGTGGCTTGCCGCTGGAGCGCACATGCATCTCGTCCAACTGTTGCTACCAGTCACCAAGGCGCCGGGACAAGCTCGCGATGAAGCAGGCGCCAACGAACGCGGGAACGAATGCGGGAACGAAGGCGGGAACGAACGCGCCAACGCCGCGGACGGCAAATCCGATGACGCCGGCTATGCGTTTACCGACGTGCACCGCGCATTGAGCGCGGAACTCACGGCGCGCTTCGGCGGCGTGACCGCCTACTCGCGATCACCAGCGCACGGCGTCTGGCAGCCTGATGCGGGCGGCGCCGAACATGATGACATCGTGCTGCTCGAGGTCGTCGTCGAAACACTCGATGCCGATTGGTGGCGCGACCTGCGACAGCGCCTGGAGCGCGACCTCGAACAGGACAGCATCCTGGTACGCGCCATCGCGATCCAGATGCTCTAACCCACGACTCTACCTCTCTACCTCTTTACCGCTCTACCTCTCACGAGCGTCATCACGAGCGCCACCATGAAGAGGACGAGGAACACGTAAAAAAGTGTTCTTGCGATCGTCATCGACGTACTGGCAACCCCGCCGAAGCCCATGAATGCGGCGACGATGGCAACAATCAGGAATCCAAGCGCCCAGCGAAGCATCCATCCTCCGAACGTACAAATGACGAAGCGCAGCCGCACTGCAGAGGCAGCGTGGGACAACCTGAGGTTGCACCCTTTGTGCCGCCGAGCTCGCCCCGAGTGACGACGCGTGCTAGCGCCCTCGTGCGGCGAGCACCCGCTGGACGTCGGCCAACGAGACGCCGGTCGCACGCAACGCGACGAGCGCGTGGTAGAAGAGGTCGGCTGCCTCCTCCGCCGCGCGCTCGGCATCCTGATCGCAACACGCCACCGTCAGCTCCACCGCTTCCTCTCCCAACTTCTTGAGTCGCAGGTTGCGATCGGCCAGCAGCTTCCGTGTGTAGCTGGCAGACGCGCCCGGATCGGCTGCACGACGCGCGATCGTGGCATCCGTGTTCGCGAGCGCATGGGCAAGCAGCGCCTCCTCGCGAAAGCAGGAGACGCTACCGGTATGACACGCCGGACCCGCTGGTTGCACACGCGCGAGGATCGCATCGCCATCACAATCGGGTGTCAGCGACACGACACGCTGCACGTTGCCGCTCGTTCCGCCCTTGTGCCACAAACCCCGGGTACGCGACGTGTAGTGCATCTCCCCCGTTGCGAGCGTGCGCTCCAGTGCTTCGCGACTCGCATGCGCGACCATCAGCAGTGTGCCGTGCACGACATCCTGCGCAACCACGGTCACCAGGCCATTCCCCTTCGTGAAGTCGAGCGCCTCGAGGTCGAGGGTCACCGCGTCAGCTGGGTGCACGTTCACCGCTCCTCCAGGATCGATCGAGTAAGTGCCGCGAGTGCCGCGTTCGTGGCGATCGCGCTTCCCCCGAAGGCACTTGCTTCACCGGACCACGACGTGAACACGCCGCCGGCCTCGGTGATGATCGGCTGCAAGGCTGCGGCGTCCCACGGGTTCACGATGTCGTCCACCATGATCTCCGCGCGCCCCGTGGCCACGAGCAAGTAGCCAAAGCAGTCTCCCCATGTGCGCGCCACCCCTGTGCGTGCCGCCAGTGTGCGCCACTGCTCGCCTCGCGCCGGACGCTCGACGAAACGATCATCGGTCACGAGTGCAGTCGCGCTCGCGAGATCGGAGACGGCAGAGACGCTCGCGCGTGCACCGTTCCACCAGCATCCCTCTCCCGGCGCAGCGGCGACCAACTCACCAACCGCCGGGTAGCAGGCAGCGCCCGCCAGCACGGTGTCGCCCTCACAACAGGCTACGAGCGTGCCCCAGAGCGGAACGCCACGCACGAACGCCTTCGTACCATCGATGGGATCGAGGATCCAGCGCCGGCGTGCACCGGCCCCGCTCTCGCCGAACTCCTCACCCATGATCCCGTCGCCAGGAAAGCGCGACGTGATCCATTCGCGCGCGGCACGCTCCGCTTCACGGTCGGCAATCGTGACTGGCGAACCATCGCCCTTCGTTTCGACGGCGTACGACGACCGATACCATCCCATCGCGACCTTGGCCGCCAGCTCGGCGACTTCCGATGCGGCCTGCAGCAACGTGCCTTCCATACTCACGCGGCCGCCGGCGCCGGGAGCGTAGCGCGAACCGGCAGGCCGGCTGCGGCCATCACCCCTTTGAGCGCGCCCACCGTCGTCACGCCATCGTGCAGGATGCCCGCGACCAGCACGGCATCTGCGCCACCTTTCACGACCGCATCCACGAGATGCGATGCCTCGCCTGCGCCCCCTGACGCAATCACCGGCACTGCCACGGCGTCAGCCACCGCACGCGTCAGCGTGAGGTCATAGCCCGTGCGTGCACCATCACGATCGATCGACGTCAGCAAGATCTCTCCTGCGCCGCGTGCCACGCACTCCTGTGCCCACTCGATCGCATCGAGCGGCGTTTCCTCGCGCCCGCCCTTGGTCCACACACGCCATCTCCCATCGCTGCCACGCTTGGCGTCGATGCTCGCCACGACGCATTGCGCCCCGAAGCGCTCCGCTGCTTCAGTCAGCACTTCCGGACGTGCAACCGCGGCCGAGTTGAGCGAGACCTTGTCGGCACCCGCGCGCAGTGCCCGTGCAACATCGTCGGCCGAACGCACACCGCCACCGATCGTCAGCGGAACGAACAGGCGCTCCGCCGTGCGTCGTGCCACGTCGAGCAGCGTCGCGCGCTCCTCGGCGCTCGCCGAGATGTCGAGGAAGGTGATCTCGTCAGCGCCTTCGGCCTCGTATCGCTCCGACAGCGACACCGGATCGCCGACATCGCGCAATCCCTCGAACTGCACGCCCTTCACGACGCGCGATCCTTTCACGTCGAGGCACACGATCAATCGTCGCGTGAGCACGGGCTACGACTCGCGCACGTCGAGCCGCACTGCACCCTTCGTGCTGAATACCGCGCCGGATTCCTTCAGCGCGTCGCGCAGGGCAAAGCCCAGTGCCTTCACTGCCGCCTCGACGATGTGGTGCTTGTCCGTGCCGCGGAGCACGCGCACATGCAGGGTCGTGGCCGCGTTGTCGGCGAACGACCGGAAGAAGTGATCCCACAATCCGTTTGGAAGTGGCCCGCGGTAGTACGGCCGGCCACCGATGTCGAGCACCACCTGCACCAGCGCATCGTCCATCGGCACAGTCCGTTCGCCGAAGCGCGCGCACCCGGCCGGCGCGAATGCAGCCACGGCACGGCCGAGCGTGATGGCGACGTCCTCGATCAGGTGATGGCGCAGGTCGCCCGTCGCCTGCACATCGACATCGATGCCGGAGTAGCGCGCGAACGCCACCAGCATGTGATCGAGGAACGCATCGCCGGTGCTGACGCGTGCGACACCCGTGCCAGCCGTGAGCTCGCACCGGATCTGCGTTTCCTTCGATTCCCGGGTCACCACCGTCATTCGCCGAACTCCTCTGCAAGACGGCGTGGATCGAGCACGCCAGTGTAAAGCGCCATGCCGAGCACTGCGCCGGCGAGGCCACGATGTTCGAGCGCGCGCATGTCATCGAGCGAAGTCACGCCGCCGGACGCATACACCGGCCACGCGCTCGCCTCTGCGACTTCCTCCATCAACGGCAAGTCCGTTCCTTCCATACGCCCTTCGAGATGCACCGCCGTCACCAGCACGCCCGCCAGCGGCAGGCGATTCAGCTCTTCCATGAAGTCGACGACGTTGAGCGTCGATGTCTCCGCCCAGCCGCGCGTGACGACGAGTCGCTCGCGTACATCGGCGGCGACGATGAGCTGTCCCGGAAACCGGTTGGCCATCTCGGTGCGCCAATCCTCATCCTCCACCGCGCGCGTGCCCACGACCACCCACGTTGCACCATCGTCCAGCAGTCGCTCGATGCGCGACTCTTCGCGCACGCCGCCGCCAACTTGCACCGGCACGTTGCTGTCACGCAGGATGTCCCGTATCACACCGGCATTGTCACCGCGACCCGTCGCGGCGTCGAGGTCGACGATGTGCAGTCGCTGCAGGCCGACGCGCGCCCACTCGCGCGCCACGCTGTACGGATCATCCAGGCGTACGCGCTCTTCGGCGTAGTCACCCCCGACCAGCTGCACGCAGTTGCCCTCGCGCAGGTCGACGGCAGGAATGGCAATCACGGCTGAACTCCGGTGGCGGTGACGGTAGCGGTGGCGTGTGCCGGTGATCGCCGGTGGGACTCCGTCTGCGATCGTGCATGCGCGAGGAACGCGTGCACGAAGCGCACGCCGGGTGTGCTGCTCTTCTCGGGGTGAAACTGCGTGCCCATCACGCTTCCCGCACGTACGCTGGCCGGAAAGCGGTCGCCCTGGTGCTCGCTCCACGCGACCACGGTATCGATGCCGTCGCCGTGTGGCCGGCACACGTAGCTGTTGGCGTAGTATGCCGTCTCGAGTCCAGCACCGGTGATCAACGGGTCGCCGCTGTCGTCGAGACTGTTCCAGCCGATCTGCGGCACGCGTTCCGCATCGAGCTTCGTGACGTGGCCCGAAATGATGCCCAGCCCTTCACCCGGCCCTTCGTCGCTACCATCGAACAGCAGCTGCATGCCAAGGCAGATGCCAAGGCAGGGCAGGCCGTCGCGCAGTGCGGCGCGCATTACCTCGAGTCCCGGTCGCATGCGTTCCGCCGCCGGCGTGAAGGCGCCTACCCCAGGCAGCACCAGCGCATCGGTGTCCTGCACGGCGCGCGCCGGATCAGTTTCGACGTGCACAGCCGCCCCGCCCGACTCGAGCGACTTGATCAGCGAGTGGAGATTGCCGGCGCCGTAATCGAATACCGTGACACGCAACGGCGTCGTCCGCCTCGGCGCGGTGCCGTCGGTCGCCGGCACCGGGTCCGTCGCGCGTCCGGCCCCCGCACGTTCCACCATCATCCGTTGATCTCCGCCAGCGAGGGCACGAGCACGTCGAGAAAGCGTTCCATGAACTCCCACGGCCCGACGCTCACACGCAACGCGTCGCCGACACCCGGCAATCCGGGAAACGGCCGTACCGCCACACCACGCGAGCGAAGAGCCGCTCCCACGGCAACGCAGTTCGCGACGGGTACGCACAGGTAGTTGGCGTGCGATTCCAGCGGAGCCAATCCGAGACTCCGAAGCTCCACGGCCAATCGCTCGCGCAATGTCACGGCCAACGCGACATGCTCGGCCACCCAGGCCCGGTCGCTGCGCAACGCCGTCGTGGCGACACGCTCGGCCAGTGCGTTGAGCTTGTACGGACCGCGCGACTTCTCCACTTCCATTACCAGCGCGGGCTGACCGATCGCGTACCCGATGCGCAGCCCTGCCAACCCGAATGCCTTGGACATGGTGCGGATGATCAACACGCGATCGGAACGCGAGAGGAGATCCACGGACGACACCCCCGCGAACTCCGCGTACGCTTCGTCGATGAACACCACGCCTCGGCTCCCGGCGATTGCGCGCTCGATGCTGTCGCGCGCTACCAATGCCCCGGTGGGATTGTTCGGTGAACAGAGGTACAGCACGCGCGGGTTCGCCGCGAGCAGCGTGTCGATATCCGGCTGATGTGATGCCAACTCCGTCACCGGCTGCCAGGCAAGCGCATTCATGCGCGCGAAGATGGGAATCATCGCGAACGACGGTTCCGACCCGGCTACGAGATCGCCCGGTTCACCGAAGGCGCGCATCGCCGAATCGAGGATGTCGTCCGAGCCGCATCCCGTCACGATCATGTCGGCCGTGACGCCTGCATAATCCGCGAGCTCGGTCTTGAGGTCGGCCGCATAGAGCGACGGGTACCGCGTGATCGCGGAAACGGCGATCTCCCGCAACGCCCGTTCTGCGGTGGGCGGCAAGCCCCACAAGTTGGTGTTGTCGGTGAGATCGAGATCGACCGGCGTGCGCTTCGGATCGTAGAGCGGCACGGCGTCATATGCAGCGCGCGCAATCGCCAGTCGATCCATCGTGTCCGTGCTCATGTGATCTCCGCTGCGGCGTCCGCTGCGGTGTCCGTGCCGCCACTCGCGATCGGCTCCAGGCTGCCCGTCCGACTCCACGCGCGCGCGGCCGCCGCGTGTCCCGGCAACCCCTCGGCATCCGCAAACCGTGCGACGTCCGCCGAGAGACTGGCAGCGGCGTCACGGGAGACACGCTGCCAGGTCGTCCAGCGCACGAAGTCGAGCGTGGATAGCCCGGAGTAGCAGCGTGCGGCGCCGGCAGTCGGCAACACGTGGTTGGCGCCGGTCATGTAGTCGCCGAACGCCACGCTGCTGAATGCTCCCACGAACACCGTGCCGGCGCTTCGGAGCACCGCCAAAGTCGTTTCCTGCATCTCGTCGCGCACCAGCAGCAGCAGATGCTCGGCCGCCCACGAGTTGGCGAATGCCACGGCTTCGTCCAGCGAGGGCGCCGTCAGCACGGCACCGCGAGCCAGCAGGGCTTCGCGCACGACCGTCGCACGCGGCGCCACATCGATCTCCACCACCAGCGCTGCAACGACTGCATCGGCGAGCGCAGAAGCGCCCGCCCCTCCGATGATCGCCACGACCGCTGCATCGGGATCGTGTTCCGCCTGTGCCACGAGCTCGCGGGCAATCGTCGCGGCATCCGCGGTCTCGTCAGCAAGCACCAGCAACTCGGACGGCCCCGCCGGTGCATCGATGGCGACGCGCGAGACGAGCTGCAACTTCGCCTCGGCTACGTATGCGTTACCCGGGCCCATGATGCGATCGACCTGTGGAACCGATTCGGTGCCGAATCCCATCGCGGCAATCGCACCGGCGCCGCCAATCGCGAACACGCGCGATGCTCCGGCCAGTGCAGCGGCCGCGAGCACGACCGGCGACGGCTCGCCAGATGGCCCCGGCGGTGAACAGACGATCACTTCACCCACACCCGCCACACGTGCCGGGATCGCGCCCATGAGCAACGAACTCGGATACGCGGCGCGCCCACCGGGTGCATAGATGCCCACGCGCCCGAGCGGGTCCGGCCGCCGGCCCACGACGATGCCGGGCTCCGGGGATACCTCCGTCTCGCGCGGAACGAATGCAGAGTGCACCGCGGCGATGTTGCGTGCTGCTCGCTCGAGGCTGGACCGGAGCTCCGGCTCGAGCGACGAGAGCGCCTCATCCCAGCGTGCACGTGGTACCTCGAGCTGTTCGAGCGTCACGCCGTCGAACTCGCGCGCGAGTTCGCGCAGCGCACGGTCGCCTCCGCTCCTAACCTGCTCGACGATGACGGCCGTGCGTTCGCGAACCGTATTACTCGTCGAGTCGCTGCGGTCGCTGATGGCCGCGCGCGTCGCAGCATCGAGCGACGCGAGCGATCCCTCGGCGCGGAGCAATGTGGAAACCAGGGTCGTCGTCATGGAATGAGCCGTTCGATTCGCGTCACGAGAATGCCTTCCCCACCCAATGCTCGAAGCTGTGAGATCGTTCGGTAGATCGTGTCGGCGCTGACGACAGCGTGCACCGCGACGAACTGCGAGTTCTCCGCGAGGTCGATCACCGTGGGTCCGTTTAGCCCGGGCAATACGCCCCGCACGCTCTCCAGGGACGCACGCGGCACATTGGCCATGAGATAGCGTTGTCCGCGTGCGCGGATAACCGAACCGAGCGCCGTCACGAGGTCACCGAGTTCGCGCTGGCGCGCGGGGTCGCCATTACGAGGTCCTTTTGCCGTCGTCACGAGGTGCGCACTCGACCGCAGCACCGTCTCGATTTCCTTGAGACCGTTCACACGGAGCGTGGACCCCGTCGATGTGAGGTCTATGACCACATCGGCGATGCCAAGGTGTGGAGCGATCTCCGCCGCGCCCGACACCGGCACGACCTCGACCGGACGGCCTCGCTCGGCGAAGAACTTCGCCGTGATGCGCGGAAAGACCGTCGCCACCCGGGCTGGGCGTTCGGCGGTTCCGATATCGTCGACCGACATTACCACACCATCGTCCTTCGCCGCCACGACCAATCGGCATTTGCCGAAGCCCAGATCCAGGCGGGAAACCAGATCCCGCTCCGATTCGCAGACCAGGTCCCATCCCGTGACACCGACGTCGGCTGCGCCGTCCGCCACGAACTCGGGAATGTCCTGGGCGCGGACGAAGATGGCCTCGAACTCGCCTCCGAGCGATGCCGTCAGTGCCCGCTCCCCAGAGGAGCGCACTTCCAGCCCGGCATCATTGAAGAGCTCGCGGGTGTCTTCATTCAGGCGGCCTTTGTTCGGCAATGCGATTCGCAGCATGGACAGGTCGGTTGTGGAGCGCTCGAGGCGCGACTGAGAGGAGCAGGGCGTTGGAGCAAACAAGTTGGAGCAAACAAGTTGGAGCAAACAAAAAAGCCCGTCCGGAGAGGACGGGCCGAGGAGCGGGCGGGCAGCGGTGGCGACTGGTGTCGCTTACCCGCGTGCGCACATCGCGTCCCGACCCGCCGGGCCGTGACCGTGATGCGCATGATGGTGAACCGCGACCGCATTCGCAGCAGCGCCCGAGCCTGCCGAATTGGCGAGCGTGGACGAGGTTGCGGGAGCGGACCTGATGACGAGCAGCATGCCGGAGCGTAGCCGCCGACCGCCAGGGCGTCAAGCGCATGTTTCCACGAACCCTGAAGGAATCGTGACGTGCGCCCTTTGCAATACGGGGGCTTGTGAATAACTTCACGAGGCTTGCAGGGCCCTGCAAGCACAGGAGTGAGGGCGACCGACCTCCTGTCGATGGAGTTCATTTGCGAAAAGGCTTTTGGAGGCCTCTCGACATGCGGTTTCTTGGATTTGCAGTTGTGACGAGTGCGGCGCTGCTTCTTGGCGCCTGTGGTGGTGACAAGGCAGCGGAAGGCACGACGCCTGACACGGGCGCTGCAGTCATGCCGCCGGCGGGCGAGACGACCCCGGCCGCTGGTGCAGGCGCGATGATGCCGATCACGGGCACCACGCACGAAGTGAAGATGTACGGTGACGCGACGGGCTATCGTTTCGACCCGGCCGACATCACGATCAAGGCCGGCGACGGCATCAAGTTCACGTTCGTCAACGGTGGCCCGCACAACGTCGCGTTCGATCCGACGGTCGTGCCGGCAGCGGCAAAGACGCAGCTCATCGCGAACATGCCGGAGCAGGCCGGTGAGCTCTCCGGCAAGATGCTTCTGGCCGAAAACGAGAACTACACGATCTCGTTCGCTGGTGTCCCGGCTGGCACGTATGACTACTTCTGCACGCCGCATCTTGCCATGAACATGAAGGGCAAGATCACGGTTCAGTAAATCGTCCATGCACTCGCCGGTTCGCTGGCGGGTGCGTGACTTCGAAGGGCTGACAGATGGTTCGCGGGGGCTGGCGCAGAGCGCTGGCCCCCGCGTTCGTTACTGAGCCACCATGTCGTCGCCCTCCGCTCCCCCCGATGCTCCACCAGGAGCAGCCTCCCCCGAAACTGGCGCATCCAGCAAGAGCGGTGCTATCCAGGACGAACGCCGCGCGCGGAGTCGTCGCGGTGCCGCACTGCAGCGTGCCTCCTGGATGTCCTCGCGAGCGCGCAATGCGGCGCGCCGAGGGGCGCTCATTTCGGCTGTCGGCAGCATCGTGGTCATTTCGACGCTGCTCGTACTGGTGCTGCTCCCCCGCGAGGTCGACCGCGCCCTGCGCCTGCAACTCGCCGGCATCCCGGCGTCTCAGGACACTTCTGGTCTGCTGGGTGCGCTGGAGCGTGCACGTGTGCGCAATGGTGCCGCGCAGCTCATGGCCCAAACCACTCGCGTCGCCGCGAGCCAGGCGCCGGCCGCAGCCGTTGCGTCCGCACTCGGTGCGTCCAGGGACAGCAGCGTGCTCGCGCGTGACAGCCTGGGCGCGGAACTGCAACTGCGACTGACGCGAGCTCGCGCCGCTCCGCTCACGGAGAGCTACAAGGCACTGGCCGAGTCACCCTTGGTGCAGGGCGACGGTCGGGTCCGCGCAATCGTGGATTCGATCGATCAGACCGATCGTGAGCGCGAGGCCTACGCAGCGCTCGGCGGTCCCGATGCGCGGTATGCAGCGCTGACGGCGCGTCTGGCCGCACTGGGCGCGCGCATCGTGCGCATCGCCGAAGCGAAGCTCGAGGAGCGACAGGAGGACGCGCTGTCGCCAGCGCCGGTTGCTCCAACTCCTTCTGGCAGTCCACCGTTGCAAGTTGCCCCGTCGCCTAACCCCGGTGCCGCGTCAACTCCCGCAACTCCGGCGACGGCGGCGGTCCGGGCAGCAGATTCTTCCGGTGCAGCAATCGCGACCGACAGCGCCCTGGTACTGGGCGCAAGCACGCCGCTGCTCGTGACGCGCGTCGAGGTCGTGGACACCGCGCTCGTGAATGCGGCCGCTGCACTCGCCGACACGGTGGTGACGCTCGAGCGTTCGCTGCAGGCGATGCGCAGCACGAATGCCAACAACGAGGCGCGCCGCGCCGCTGTACGGTTGCGAACCGGTGCTGCCGTGCCGCCAATCGCAATGCTCGTCGCGGCGCTGGTCGTCGGGCTCGCCATCGGATACGGGAGCGCCGTCGTGCGTGAACTCCGGCGTCCGACCGTCGGCGATGAAGGAGAAGTGGAACGACTCACGGGAGCGCGCGTCATCGTGCACGCGGGGTCGAACGACGC
This sequence comes from Gemmatimonas sp., assembly GCA_035638935.1. GTDB lineage: Bacteria > Gemmatimonadota > Gemmatimonadetes > Gemmatimonadales > Gemmatimonadaceae > Gemmatimonas. The sequence goes on from DASQZA010000073.1 coordinate 13,163, forward strand.
GACCCGTGATGTACGTACACGACGGCGCGCGGACCGCGTTCTGTCGCCGGCGCTCGATCCGACCGCGGAGGCTTGGCAACAACTGCACCTCACGCTCACCGGTTTGGGAGACGTCGTGCGATCGGCGCGTGTCATCGCGGATCAGCCGTTGCTTGGTGCCACGCTCACGATCAATCTCGCGGCCGCGGCCGCGCGCGAGTCGCGCGCGACACTCGTGGTGGAGGCGCCCTCGCGCACGCCGTTACTCTCCTCGTTGCTCCGCCAGAACAAGCCACGCGGTCTGGTCGATGTGCAGCAGGGGCGCGCCGAGGTGCGCGAAGCGATCACGGAGGTCCCGATGGGGCGTGACGTGGCCGTCGACGTGATGTTTGCCGGGGCACCGGTACGGAACGCGGCACCGCTTGCCAGCCGCAGCGAACTCGGAGACGAGCTGCGCCGGGTTGCCGCCCGTTACGATCTTGCCCTCGTGATGGGCGACGAATCCGCCGATGTGGGAATTCCGGCGCACGACGTGATCGTCTGCGCGCGCCTTGGAGTCACGTCACTCGAGTGGCTGTCGAAGGTCACGGTACATGCACGCAGCAGTGGACATCGGCTGCGCGCGGTGCTGCTCTGGGCGACCGACACGCCGACGGTATAGCCGGCGGCTCCACTTCCCCGCCGCGTCCCGCTACTCTCCGTACGATGTGGGCTGATTCTCTCCTCGCGCTCGAGCGCGGACATCTCCTGCGCCTCGCGCTGTGGGGTGGTGCCAGTGTGCTCGTTGGTTCGCTGCTGCTGCTCTGGATCGTGCTCCGCCGACCCGAAGCGCCGCTGCTGCGTCACTTCGCTATTCAGACGGCGGCGTGGGGTGCAATCGACCTGCTGATCTGCCTGTGGGCAGGCCGCGACGTCGCATTGCGCGATTTTGCGGGAGCGCAGCGGCTGCTCAACATCCTGTGGCTCAACACCGGCCTCGACGCCGGGTACATCGCCGTCGGTGCGACGATCGCGCTCGCCGCATGGCGCTGGGGCAAGCGTCCTGGCGGTATCGGCGCCGGCATGGGGATCATCGTGCAGGGACTTGCGCTGCTGCTGCTCGACATTCGGCTCATTGTTGCAATCGGGCCAATGCGATAGAACGGCAGAAGCGGAACGGCAGAAGCGAAGGGGCAGAAGCGGAACCGCAGAGGCGGAACGGCAGAAGCTGTCCTGCGGTACTGACGATCCGCTTTTCAGCTTCTGCATGTTGGCTTCTGCCGTTCCGCTTCTGCCGTTCCGCTTCTGCCCCTTCGCTTCTGCCCCTCCCATGGAACCTTCCATCCCCGATCTTCGCTCCCTTCCGCGCACTGACGCGTACGCGCAGTTGCTCGACATGCAGGCGCTGCTGCTCGAAGGATCGAGCGATGTCATCGCCGCAATGGCGACGACGAGTGCACTGTTGCACCACGCGTTCGGTCATCTCTGGACTGGCTTCTATCGCGTCGTCGAGCCGGGTGCGCTGCTGCGGGTTGGGCCCTATCAGGGATCGCTGGGTTGTCTGGACATCGCGTTCGGTCGTGGTGTGTGCGGCACTGCGGCAGCGGAGCGCCGTACGGTCGTGGTCGCTGACGTCCACACCTTTCCCGGCCACATCACATGCGATCCGCGGTCGCAGAGCGAGATCGTCGTACCGGTGTTCGACGCAGTGGGCGGGTTGATCGCAGTGCTCGACATCGACTCGGGCGTTCCCTCCGCGTTCGGCGAGGATGATCGCGCTGGTCTCGAAGCGTTGGTAGCCTGGTTTGCCCGCGCGCCGTATGTTCCGGTCTCCGCCTGACGCCACGACGCACCTGCTCTCGCCGACGAACCGCCGCATGACCGGTTACTCCGACCGCATCAATCACGCCTTCGCCTTCGCGGCGAAACATCATGACCAGCAGGTGCGGAAGGGTACGCGGTTGCCGTACCTCACCGGGCCGGCGAACGTCGCGGTGATCCTGACCCGCTACGGTTGCAGTGAGGAAACGGTGGTCGCGGGCATCCTGCACGATGTGATCGAGGACGCCGTTCGCGACGGATGGACGCGCGACATGCTCGAGGAGCGTATCGGCCGCAAGTTCGGCAACAGCGTGCTGGAAACCGTCCTCGCGGTCTGTGAACGTCGCATCGACGACGACGGTGTCGAGCTGTCGTACGACGATCGCAAGTCCGACTATCTCGACCGGCTGTCGCTCGCGAGCGAGGAAGCGCTGTGGGTGTGCGCCGCGGACAAGGTGCACAACGCCAACTCGATTCTCTCCGACCTGCGGCGTACGTCGTTCCCCGAAACGGTCTGGGGCCGTTTCTCCGTCGGACGCGAAGGGACGGTGAAGTGGTACGAACGCGTGAGCGAACGGCTACGCACGGTCGGTTTCACCGCGCCGATCGTACAGGAGCTCGAAGTGGCGGCTAAGGAACTGGCGGAAGCGGAAAAGCAGAAGCAGAACGACAGAGGCTGAACGGCAGAAGCGCAGGGGCAGAAGCATCTGCTCCCAGGCTTCTGCCCTTCTACTTCTGCAGCATCGCTTCTGCCGTTTCGCTTCTGTACGTTTTTCTAACGTACTCCTCGAGGATCACCAGGAATTCCTCGACGATGCGGTCGCCCTTGAGCGTCGTGAACAGGCGACCGTCGACGTAGACCGGCGCCTTCGGTTCCTCGAACGTGCCCGGGAGCGAGATGCCGATGTTCGCGTGCTTCGACTCGCCCGGCCCGTTCACGACGCAGCCCATCACGGCGACCTTCATCTCCTCGACGCCGGGGCGCACCGCTTTCCACGCGGGCATCTGTTCGCGCAGGTAGCCCTGGATGTCTTCCGCCATGTGCTGGAAGAACGTGCTCGTCGTGCGGCCGCAGCCAGGGCACGCCGTCACCTGCGGGGCGAAGCTGCGCAGGCCGAGTGATTGCAGGATCTGTTGCGCCACGAATACCTCCTCGCGGCGGTCGCCATTCGGCTTCGGTGTGAGCGAAACGCGGATCGTGTCGCCGATGCCTTCGCTCAACAGGATGGCGAGTGCTGCGCTGCTCGCGACGACACCCTTCGTTCCCATGCCCGCCTCGGTGAGACCCAGGTGCAACGGGTACTCGCAACGCGCCGACAGCCGTCGGTAACACTCCACGAGATCGGGGACGACCGAGATCTTGGCGCTGACGATGATCTTGTCGTGCGCGAGCCCGACTTCTTCCGCGAGTGTCGCAGAACGCAGCGCGCTTTCGAGCATGGCGTCCATGTACACGTCCTTCGCATCGCGCGGGGTGATGGCGTTCGCATTCGCATCCATCATCGACGTCAGCAGGTCCTGGTCGAGCGATCCCCAGTTGACGCCGATGCGCACCGGCTTGTCATGCGCGATCGCGACGTTGATGATCGCGGTGAAATTCGCGTCGCGATGCCGTGAACCCACGTTGCCGGGATTGATGCGGTACTTGTCGAGAGCCGCCGCGCATGCGGGGTACTTCGTGAGCAGGAGGTGACCGTTGTAGTGGAAGTCGCCGATGAGCGGCACGTCCAGGCCGCGATCCTGCAACCGCTGCCGGATCTCCGGGACTGCCCGCGCCGCCTCGTCGTTGTTGACGGTGATGCGGACCTTCTGGGAGCCCGCTTCGAACAGCGCCGCAACCTGGTCGGCCGTCCCCGCCGCATCGGCGGTGTCGGTATTGGTCATCGACTGCACGACCACCGGATGGGCGGCACCGACAGCGACACCGCGGACGCGGACAGTGGTCGTGGGACGGCGGATCACGGGAGACACAGGACAGGCACCATGGTGAAGCGAGGCGAACGCGAGACGAATCGTGAGTGAAACCGGCAATGGACCGAACGCGTACCGGTGGGTGAAAGGTAGCGCGCTCCGCCCGGACCCCCCAACTTGCCCGCATGACAGATTCCGATTCCACGCCGGAGCCTACCGCGGAGACGCCGTCGGCCGATCGCCGGACGCCGTTGCAGGGTGACGCGGTGGCTGCGCCGGGTGCGGGGGGCACGAAACCGCCCGTCAAGCCTTCGCTTGGACGAAGACACTGGGGGAAACTCTCGCTGCTGGCCATCCTCGGCATCCCGCTGCTCGGAATGGTGGTCTGGGCCATCATCGGCTTGAACTGGACCTACTCCAGCGGCGACCGGCCTGGAACCGTCGCGAAGATTTCGCGTAAAGGATGGGTGTGCAAGACGTGGGAAGGCACGCTGTACACCGACATGGTGAAGGGATTTCAGACGGACAGCTTCAATTTTACGGTACGCGACGACTCACTGGCTGCGGAAATTGGCAAACTCAGCGGCAAGCGAGTTGCAGTACATTATGAGCAGCACAACCTGGTGCCCACGAAGTGCTTCGGCGACTCGGAGTATTTCGTGACCAGTGTTCGTGCACTGCCCGAGTAGACGAATGAATACTCGGAACCGACGTCCCTGGGCGGGGTGCCAGCCCGGGATGGTCTACAAACACCCTTGGAGGAAGTTATGAAGCGTTCGCTGCGTTTGTTCGGACTTGCCGCGTTGGTCGCTCTTCCGGCTGCAGTTTCGGCGCAGGAGAGCACGCGCCCGGTGTCGTTCGGAGTAAGCGGTGGACTTTCGTTGCCCGTCGGCGACTTTGGGGAGGGCTCGGACGCTGGATTCAATGGCACGGCTCACCTGATGTTCAAGCCGGCCTCATTCACCAACCTGAGCTTGCGCGCGGATCTCGGGTATGATCGGTTTGCCGTCAAGAACCTCGACCTGAACACTCGCATCATCAGCCTCTCCGGCAACGCGATCTATGCGTTTCCGCAGACCAACCCCGGCATCGTGCGTCCATACGTGCTCGGTGGTGTCGGTGGCTACAACGCCAAGGTCACGGGCGAAGATCTTGATGGAGACCTCGATGACGCCAGCACGAATCTCGGCGTTCAGGGTGGTGGCGGCATCAATTTCCAGCTTTCGGGCTTCGCGACGTTCATCGAAGCGAAGTACGTGAACATTTTCACGGAAGGCAACAGCACCGGCTTCATTCCGATCACGTTCGGAATCCGGTTCTAGTCGCACCAGCGTTTGGTGATACACAACGGGGCCGGCATTCGCCGGCCCCGTTGGCGTTTCCGCTCCGTTCGTGATTCAGCGACGCAACGGCATCGACACGCCCGCGAACACTGAGATGGTGCGGTTCTTTGCATCACCATCGCCGTCCGCAATGTTCAGCAGGCCCTGTGTGAAGCGCGCGCCAAGCGTGAAGGTGTTGCGCCCCACCGCGAAGTCGACGCCGCCACCAGCGGTCAGGCCAACGTCGAACGACGAGATCTCGCCGTCGAACGTCTCCGCAACGTCGTCGCAGTCGAGCGACACATCGACTCCCTCTGCCTTTCCTTCGATGGAGCAGCCCGCTCGTAGGGCAAGCGACGGTCCCGCTACGAGGTGCACCCGTGTCGAACTCGCGGACTTGAAATCGTACCGAGCGAGCAGCGGAAGCTCCAGATAGTTCAACTTGAACGTGATGTCGGCGCCTTCTTCGGAGTCCTTCACTCCCTTGGCCGAATACAAGGCGTCGATCTCGAAACCGAGACCACCGGGTGCGTATCTGACGTACGAGAGGCCGACCATCGGGCCGATGCGAGAGTCGACGTCGTCAAAATTGTCCCCTGTCAGTTTCGCGATGTTGACCCCTCCCATCACGCCGATTCGGCCGATGCGACCGTCGGACGCCGTCTGCGCTTCCGCGAACAGAGGCGTCGCTGCCAACATCGCCATTGCTGCAAGCTTTGAAATGCTTCTTGTCATATCCGCTCCAGATCGAGAGACTGCCAGCTCTGGATGAGCTCGGCGCGAAAGCTTATCTGTCCAAAAGCCTGCTGTCGAGGGCGTCTGCGCTGCCTGTTGTGTCTCGTCGCTCCAGGGAGCATGGCGTCCGACCGTGCTCCCCAATCACTTTATCTCATGCAACAGACGTCTGCGGGATCGGTGATCGTTGTCGGTGGAGGCGTGGCGGGCCTGATTTGCGCGATCGAGCTGCATCGCGCCGGGCGCTCGGTGTTGGTGCTGGAGGCTGGT
>DASQZA010000074.1:0-8483 GCA_035638935.1 Gemmatimonas sp.
GCCGGGGCCGACCGGAACTGGTGGGGCTTGCGTCAAGCCGACGTTGTCCGTGGCCGCGTAGGCAACGACCGCCGCGGCGATCTGCGTGCCGATCGCAAGGCCCATCGCCACGTCACGATTCTTCTCGCCGGGCCACGGGTCGCTGGCGAGTTGATCGGCGAGACGTGTGTCGATGCTGGCGCTTAGTGCAGGGAGCAACGACTTGAGCACCCCGACGGATGCCGCCGCCGCCGCCGCAGCACCGGACGGGTGATCGCCCTTCACGGCCCCGTTCTCCGCCGCGACGACTGCGTTGTACTGGGCGATCGCGAGGTACGTGAAGACCCTGGCCTGAACCGCGGGGTTGCCGGCCAGCGGTGTGGTGGCGAGGAGTTCGCGCCCCATGCGATTCCAATAGACGCTCGACCCCTGCTCCCAGAACTTCGGTGCACCGCCCTTCGCCAACGCGGCCGTCGCGATGGACGTCTCGTTGGACGACTCGATCGTCGAGGTGGGTGCCTCGGAGCATCCGCCCAGGGTGAGCGAAACCGCGAGAGCAACGAGCGCGGGGACGATGTGACGCACTGGCGCTTGGCGCAGTGGCGTGCGTGGCTGTGGCGCGAGCCGCGATACCGGCAGCGAGAAGGGGGACATTAGGGCTCCAATCAAGGCGTGAGACGGTGCGGCCACGTCTGCGGTCGCTTTCGTTGGTCTCAACGTCGCTCCCCGCGGTCAACGGCCGGTAAACTGGCAGTTTACCGGTTGCCGGCCGGGCCCCGTTGGGCTACAATCGCGGTCCTGTCTCTTTTCCAGAATGATTGCCCCTCTCTCGCTGTCCCCCGCTTCGTACTCGGCTCCGTACTCGGCAACGCCGTTTCGCCTGACGCTGCTCGGTGGGGCGAGCCTCGGGCGTGGTCGTGGTGACCCCGTGGTCGGGCGCGCCGTGCATCGCCACCGCGTTGCGCTGCTTGCCCTCCTTGCCTGCTCGCGCGGGGGCGCGGTCAACCGGGAGCGCCTCATTGCCTTGCTCTGGCCAGAAAGTGACCACGAGAAGGGGCGCAACCTCCTCAAGACCGCCGTCTACGACCTGCGGAAGACACTGGGGGACGGCGCGCTCCTCGCCGTCGGCGACGACCTGCGCCTGGACACCGGGTTCGTCGGATCCGATGTGCACGACCTCGAGCACTCCGCTGCACGCGGGGACCATGCAGCCGTCGCCGCCACGTACGGCGGGCCGCTGCTCGACGGCTTTCACGCCGGCGAGTCCCACGAACTCGACGAGTGGATCGAGGCGCATCGGTCGCGTCTCGCTGCGGTGCATGCGGCCGCGATCGAACGCCTCGCGGAGTCGGCGACCGCGCGCGGGGATCATCACGACGCGCGCGATTGGTGGCAGCAGCGTGCCGCGCTCGACCCGCTGGATTCGCGCGTCGCGCTGTCGCTGGTGCGCGCGCTCGACGCGAGCGGAAACCAGAGCGGCGCGATGCGGCACGTCGCCCAGCATGAACGGTTGCTGCAGCAGGAGCTTGGTATGGGCCTGCCGGCTTCCGTTGCAGCGGTTGCGGCGGCGCTGCGTGCACCGCGGCGCGGGTAATACTGGGTCACACACGTCGACTGGCGTGCTGCGCTTTCGTCCACTGCGCGTCCATGTGGGATCTCGAGACGCTGTACGGGGCGAATTCGAAGTGAGCGTAACTTCGCGCCAATTATCCTCTTGATAAGGATAAGCATTGCCATTATTATCCTTTGTACAATGACAAATGTGCGCGATGTCCTCGGGCATCGTCTCACCGATGCGTTGACGATGCCCGTGCCCCACCTCACGCGACGCGACGTGCGTGTACCCTCGGTGCCGGGTAAGGCCGTCGCGGTCATCGGCATGCGCCGCGCCGGCAAGACATCGTTCCTGTGGCAATGTCTCGCCGATCGAGTGGCCGCGGGCCGAGCGCGCGAGTCGTTGCTTCTCGTTGGCCTGGAGGATGATCGGCTCGCGGGCATCGACGCGTCCGACCTGGATTGGCTCGTGGAGGAGTACTTCCGACGCCATCCGGAGCTGCGAGGTGGGGCGGCGGGTGGCGTGACGCTCTGTCTCGACGAGATACAGATGGTGCCGGGCTGGGAGCGTTTCGCGCGCAGGCTCATCGACACCGAGCGCATCGAGCTGCTACTCTCGGGCTCATCGGCGAAGCTGCTGAGTCGAGAGGTGGCGACGTCGTTGCGCGGACGTGCCGTGGAAGCGCTGGTCCATCCATTCGGGTTCCGGGAGGCGCTGCGTCATGCCGACGCCGACCCTGGAACTCGCACCGAGTTCAATGCGGCGGAGCGTTCCGCTCTCGATGCTGCACTGCGCGTATACCTGGAGACCGGGGGATTTCCCGAGGCGCAAGGGCTCGCCGCGCGTGACCGCGTGCCATTGCTCCGTGGCTACGTCGACGTGGTGGTCCTGCGCGACGTGATCGAACGACATGCCGTGAGCAATCCTGTCGCGCTCCGGTGGCTGCAACGTCAACTACTCAGTACTCCCGCGGGCGCGTTCAGCGTGCAGAAGCTGTTCAATACCATGCGCTCGCAGGGTCTCACCATTGGCAAGGACACCCTGCACGAGTACCTCGGGCACCTCGAGGATGCGTTCCTCGTGCGCACGGTCTGGATGCACAGCGCCTCGGAGCGGCAGCGCATGGTGAACCCGCGAAAGGTGTATCCGGTCGATCCGGGTCTCATCGCGGTGTACGAGCGAAGTGGCCGCGCGCAGACGGGGCACGCGCTCGAGACTGCGGTGCTGCTCGAACTCGAACGACGCGGTGCGGAGATCGCCTACGTGCGCACGGCCGACGGGTACGAGGTCGATTTTGTCGCGACGACACCCGGCGGTCGGCCCCATCTCGTGCAGGTGTGCGCAGAATCCCACGACCCGGCCACGCTCGAGCGGGAAACCCGTGCGCTGGTCGATGCCCGGAAGGAGCATCCCGGTGCCGACGCGCTGCTGTTGACGCTCGACGCGCAGCCGCCGAGTACTGGCACGCCAAAGGGGGTGCGATGGATGCCGGCGAGCGAGTGGCTGTTGGGGGGCGGGCACGCCGACGGTTCTTATTGAAGAGCGCCGCCTGAGCGGTGCACAATCGACGTGCTCCCTAGTGATCGGGAATGCACTCGTAGCGGCTCTTCCCAACCATCCTATTGCCACTTTGCATCACACCCTCGAGGTCCATCAAGCCGTCGAACGTGCATTCATTTTCTTTGCATCCCGCGGATCGATTTGAAGCATCGGACGACCATTCACCCATCGACCGACCACACGCGCTGGCTCGCTGATCGGACGCCAGAGAATTTCGCCATCGTATGGCGCAACTTCTCCCGGCACAGGCTCGCCTAGGTAGCGATACTGATTGCGACCAAGGTGCACAAAGATCCAGCGATTGAATGACCTCAGGGAGCGGTTAATCAGGTTGTAGCAATGATCGCTTGGAAACACGCTCGTGACTGGACATCCCGTCTCGGCAGCGACCGCGCGCTGAAGCTCGGAACCCATGATGGGCTTTCCGCCGCGAGCGCTGCTGAGCCTTCGGCCGATTCGGTCGAGTGCAGAGGCGATGGAGTTGGTGGGTGTGCGAGGCGTAGATGTCATCGATGGATTGGCAGCGGGTCGTGAGGTGATTCTTCCGGCGAAAACGTACGGCAGGGCTCCGACAGTGCAATGGAAATCAGACTTCAACAGGATGATGGAGGCGAGCATGGAATGGGTGGTTTATGCGTGCGATGTCGGCACGACCAGGTTGGATCGCGCTGACGGCAAGGGCTTCGCGTGGGCCCGGGTACACGACGGAAGTAGCGAGAACGGCACCTCCATCGCGGAGGCGGCGGAGCGGATCTCCTCCGATCTGGCTGCTGGCCGAAGCGTAGCTCTTGGGTTTGAATGCCCGCTCTACATCCCCGTACCGAACGATGAATCCGGTCTGTCGAAGGCGCGGCCGAACGAGGGCAGCCGAACGTTCTTCGTCGGTGCCGGGGCCATAGTCCTCTCGCTCGGATTGCAGCAGGCAAGTTGGTTGATGCGCCGGCTGCTTCCGCATCGAGGCTCCGTCCACTTTACGCAGGACGCCAAGCAGTGGCGTACCACGGAACGACAGACACTGCTCTGTTGGGAAGCATTCGTGACGAACAAGGAAGGACCAACGCACGGTTGGCGGGATGCGCTGGGCGCCGCCGCGGCATTCGACGCTCGATCGCCAGCAAGTGAGGAAACCCACCTCGCTACCGAGGAGGCGCAGCTGCCGGGTGGCGAGGCGGTCCTATCCCTGATCGGAGCCGCGGCGTTGTGGAGCGGATGGACGAGCGACCTGAACGAGCTGCGGCGCAGGTGTGTGGTCGTGACTGCGAGCCCTACGATCGACCGGTAACGTTTCGCCTCGCCAGCTACTGTGTGCTCTGCCCACAACATGCTCCATGCACTTGTTGCGTGCAGCTGCGTGCTCGCGCGGGGATTGTCAGACCCCCCATTGAAGTTGCAGGTGCGGGTTCAGTCGACGCGGTGGAGCGCCTCTCCCTCGACGCTTAGGAACACAACGATCCGGTTTCTCAATCTTCCACGGAGATTCGCCGATGACACACGACGAAATGGACGATGCGAACGCCAATAGGGTGCTCGATGATGACACCCCGTATCAGGTTCTCCCGGAGGGCGAAGAAGATGCACTGGTGGAATTGCTGAAGAGTTTTCATTCGAAGCAGTCCGATTCGGACCGACAGCAGGATGCAGCACGCTGACTGGGGCTCCTGAGCGCCGAGATGAGCATGGCGAGAAATCACATTGGATTGTTTCGCCGGCATGCTGACTCGTACATGATCTCGTGAGCGAGTGGAATCGCCCGCAGACGACGCATCAACTTTTCATTTCAACACGCGCTGCCCGGCGCGGGGCGGTTCCTTATCGGAAATCTTCCCGCGCTTCCGGGCGCACTTCGGTCACACCGCGAGGGTCGCGTGGCCGAGGCCGTGAGGATTCTCGAAGTCGCCGACGCGCTTGAGCCCCACCGCGCCGTGCACTTCGCAGACGAAGCAATCTCTGGCGTGATGAAAGGTCAGCGAACAGGCATAGCGGCGGGTCGAAACATCGCGGCACGCGAGTGTCCAGCGATCCGCGACGAGTCATTCCACAATAACCTGAATCGCGGCGAGCGACATCTCGGCGCGGCAGTAGCGAATCGGCTGCCCGCTGGCTTGCTGCACCGCGGTGTCGCAACCGTACGATGTCGGCCGTCCTGCTGGATAGGCCCGCCGCGTTTCCACCCATCCGCGTGCGATGCCCGACCGAATCACGGAGTCCGGAAGGGAGGCGACGTCGTTGCCGTCGTTCCATAACGCCTTCTCCGTGGTCCAATTCGTGTTCGACAAGCCATAGAGGCCCGACGGCTCCGCGTTGATCACCAGGATCACCCACCAACTCCCCTTCGTATTCGGCGCCATGAGGTTCACCGGCACGTCGATGACTTCCCGCCTCACCGGAGTAGTGACAGGCCAGAGTTCCCGCGCAACCTCCTCGGGCTTTCCCCAGGTCGGCGTCATCGAAAGCCACACCGACGCGCTCGGCCAAGGTGCATCGTATTCCACCTGCACGATTCCGGACAGCATCGCACCCGGGCGCGTGCGGACGGCCGGCACGGGCCCGCGGAGCGTCTGGTCGTTGATGCGGCCGTCCAGAATGCGCATCGACTGATGGAACGACTTCTTCGTGCCGGCGTCGCGATCGCTCGTCACATCGAGCGTGAGCACGAGAGGAGCGAATCCATCCGCCTCGAACAGGAAGCTCGCAACGTCGTCATTCGTGCGGATGCGAAGACCACCGAACGACGCACGCCCGTCACGAGGCTCCGTGGAATCGGTTGAGACGACCTCCACGCCAGGAGTCAGGCTCCGCGCGTGCACTGTACCGACACGTGCGAATGCGACGGTATCTTCACTGGTGATGATGGCAGACGGCACGAGACGAAAGGCATCGGTACCCAACAGCGGTGCGCGATCGATCATCAGCGGCGCTTGCGCGAACGTGAGCGCCGGCTTGCGCGTCGAACGCCATGCTACGGATACCACTACCGCAACCAGCACCAACGCCGTGGCCATGGTGGCAATTGGATGCGGCACCCTGACGCGATGCCACCAGTGGACCGGGCGCAACACCTGCCGGAGTCGCGGCGCCGGAAGCGTCTCGCCGGTGAGCCCGAGCAACAGTTCACGCGCATGGCGTCGATCACCAGCGGCACGGGCCCGTTCGACGAATCGCCCGAACAGTTCACCAGCGCGCGTGTCGTCGCCGGCAAGCAGCAAGTGCCGCACCGCCCATGTCGTCATGTCAGATGTCCCCTCGGCGGCGAGCGCACGCCCGAGCCGGCGGTGCGTGTCGGTGCGTTCCGCAAGGGAGGTCAGCGCGAGCGTGGCCTCGGCGTCGCTGTCGTGATTCGGCTGCCACAATCCCGCGTTCACGCGCGCGAGCCCCTTCACTTCGAGCGAGAGCAGGGCCTCGTGCACTGCGGTGACCGCGCCACTCCACTCCGTGTCCATTGCACTGCGCAACACCGATCCCGGGATCGGAGCTCCCGCGAGCGCAAGAACAGTGAGTGCAGTGCGTTCGCCCGGTGTGCACTCGCGCACGCGCTGCTCGGCGGGCGACGACACGGTGGCCGCCTGCGTGGCCGCCTCCCAATCGGGCGATGTCCATGTATCGTCGGTTCGCACCAGCAGGCCGCGTTCTTCCACGAGGCCCAGCCGTTCGACGACCTGCAATGGGATTCCTTCGCAGCTGTCGGCGAGCGCCGTGATGAACCGTGTGGCCTCCGGTGTGTCCGGCCACGCACTGCTGCTGCGAATGGCGTCGATCACGTCGGCGCGTACCAGCGGGCCAAGCAACACGAGGGCCGTGGTGCGCTCGTCGAACAGTCCGGCGATAGTGCCGCGCGTGGTGCCCACGACGAACACCGGCAGGCTCGCGGTGCGCTGCAGCACGATCGACAGCAGCTGCCGCGAGGCGGTATCGGCCCAGTGGAGGTCGTCGAGAAAAAGCGCCACTGGCTCCTGTTCGGCGATTGCCGTGAGCAGGTCGAGCACCGCGAGTGCGCGTCGCCGGACTGCTTCACCGCCGCCGAGGAACGTGGGTGCTGCATGGAAGATCGTGCCCAGACCGGGATCGAGTGCGACGATCTCGCGCGCGCTCTCCGCACTGATGCCGGCTGCGCCCGGAAGCGTGGCAAGGGCACGCGCGAGGGTTGCCGCAAACCCGAACGGAAGATCGCGTTCTCCGACGTTCGCGCGCACCGATACGGAGAGCGTGCGCTTGCTCGCACATCGCTCCGCGATCGCGGCGAGAAGTCGGCTCTTGCCGATTCCGGCGACGCCCGCAAGTACCACGGTGCGTGCTTCACCGCGTCGGGTGTGGCCCCACGCGTCGAGTGCCGTGGCGAAAGCGACTTCGCGTCCCACGAGGTCGAGCGCGACCGGAGCCGTTCGCGACTCCCCGCTCGCCGATTCTTCGTCGTCGATGCGCGTGCGAGCGAGGAGGGCCGCGGTGGCCGGCGACAGCCGCCCGTCCCCCGTTCGCAGTTGCATTTCGAGTTCGTCGGCCGTGCGACGCGCGGCGACGCGATCACCGGCAGCGAGGAAGCACTCGATGGCGATGCGATGCGCCTCGCCGTTGTCGGGTGCGACCCGCAGGAGCCGTTCGGCGAGCACGCGAACGCGCGCCGGTTTTCCCACAGCTAGAATGCTGCGCAGGTGCGGCTCCGCTGCGCGCACCAGCTGACTTTCGAGGTGACGGCGCTCGAGCGACGCCCAGTCGTCGAACTCGTCCCCACCGGGCAGGCTCACGCCAGCGAGAAACGGCCCGCCGTACGCGTCGAGCGCCGCGCGAATCTCTCCAGCATGGAGGGATCGCAGAAACGTTTCACGGTCCGTGACGATTGCATCGGTGACGCCGACGACTGCATCGTCGCTCACCAGCAACGCGTCGCGGGTCGCGCGCCGTACCCGCCAGAGCGCCTGGCGGAGCGATTGCCGCGCGCGGGCCGGATCGGCGTCACTCCATAGAAGGGCGGCCAGCGCGTCGCGCGTGTGTTCGCGTTCGCGGGCACTGCAGCAGAATGCCAGGAGTGCGAGCGGCTTTCCGGGGCCGAGCACACGAGTGCCGTCCGAACCGTCAGCGTTGACGGTGCGGAGTTCGAACGCACCGAGCGTGCGGAGCGTGAAGCGGGGAGCCGATGGCAGTGCAGTCACGCGGTACGGCGGGGATGGGCAGTGGGATGTGCGGTGGAATCTGCTGCGATGTGTAGTGCGCGTGCATGCATGTGCAACGACAAGGTTCGCACGTGGTGTCACTCCGGCGTCAATGCGTTGAACGGCAGTGAGTTGCGAGCACCGAACAATGTAGGGCGACGGTGTGACAATGCGGGAGCGCGGGCCATGCGCAAAACGGGAATGACGGTGGCGAGACGGGCGCGGCCGAAGTTGTCGGCGTGAAC
>DASQZA010000075.1:0-8100 GCA_035638935.1 Gemmatimonas sp.
ATTGTTCGCTTCCGTGGCCTTGTCGCGAACGCGGCGCCCGAACTGGTACTGCGCGTGCAGGTCGGCGTCCGTGACGTCGGCCAGGCGCGGGTTGCGCTGCACGACCAGCGGGGCCGTCACCGTACGGCCGTCCGCGGACAGACGCAGCGTGTATCTCCCCGGTGGCACCACCGGGCCGTTCGTGCCTGCGCCCCAGAGGATCATGCCAGGGAAGCTCGAGATCGGCGCGGTGCGCAGGTCCCACGTAAAGCGATTGAGGCCCGCGTTGCGCGGAATGACCGACGCGCCCCCACCGCGACGACCACCCGTTGGCGCTGCCGCCGCATTGGCGCCTGACGCCGCAGTATCCGCCTCGAATGCACGCAACACGGCACCCGTTGAATCGAGCACTTCGAGCTTCGCCGCGCGTGGCATGCTCTTGAACGCATACGTAATGCTCGCGCCCGTGCCTGACCGCACCGCGGCCGGCGGCGTGTACAGATGCACGTCGGCGGCGGCGATCGTCGCGTTGGCCTGGCGGAGCGGCCCGATGTTGTCGAGCACCCAAAAGCCGCGCCCGTGCGTCGCGATCACGAGCTCGTTCGCCTCGACGATGAGGTCCGCCACCGGAATGTCGGGCAGGTTGAGATTGAGATCCTGCCACGAAGCGCCGTCGTCGTACGAGATGTTCACGCCGTGCTGCGTTGCAGCGTACAGCAGGCCGCGGCGCGTCGGATCCTCGCGCACCGCATGCACGTACGCATCCGCCCGGATGCCATTCACGATCTTGGTCCACGTGCGGCCGTAGTCGGTCGTCTTGAAGATGTACGGCGAGCGGTCGTCGAGCAGCGGCTTGCGCACGGAGATGTATGCGGTGCCCGCATCGAACTTCGAGGCGTCGATCTGGCTGACACGGCCGAAGTCGGGCATACCCTTGGGCGTGACGTTCGTCCACGTCGTGCCACCGTTTCGCGTGACGTGTACCAGCCCGTCGTCAGAGCCAGTCCAGATCACGTTCACGTCCTTCTTGCTCGGCCCCACCGAGAAGATCACGCCGTACACTTCCGGGCCGTTCATGTCGCCCGTGATCGGGCCACCGGACTTCTCCATCGTCTCCGGCGCGTGCCGCGTCAGGTCACCACTCAACGCCTTCCACGTGCGGCCACCGTCCATCGTGCGCCACAGGCGCTGCGACGACACGAACAGCATGCGTGGGTCGACCTGCGAGAAGATGATCGGGTACGTCCACTGCCACCGCTCCTTGATGTCCTTGCTCGGCTCGCCCGAGTAGAACCACGGGTACGGGTTCACCTCGCGCGACAGCCCCGTCACGCGATTGTACTTGTCGAGGTAGCCGCCGTTGTTCGTGCCGGCGTAGAACAGATCGGGATTGCGCGGGTCCGGTGCGATGTAGCCCGGTTCGCCACCGCCGACCTGATACGACACCGCCATGCCGCCGGACGCGATGTCGACGAACAGCCGTGGCGTCGTGTCGCGGCGTGGCGCGTTCTGTTGCGTGAACGCGGCCAGATTCCAGTTGTACGGTGTGCACAGCGTGCTGTTGTCCTGCTGGGAGCCGCACACATGAAACGGAACGTGCGACGTCGTGATGGCGTGATACCACTGTGCCGTCGGGAAATCCTGCGCGCTGTAGCGCTGCCCGAGATTGTACGTCACCGTGCCGCCGCCATCGTTGCCCACCACGAGATGGTTGCTGTCGTCCGGATTGATCCACATGTCGTGGAAGTCGCCGTGCGTACCGGTGCCGATGCTGTTGAGCGTCTTGCCGCCATCCGGCGACCGGTAGAACGAGACGTTCTGCAGGTACACGACGTCCGCGTTCTTCTGGTCGGCGAAGAGGTGCGTGTAGTAGAATGCGCGCTGCCGGATGTTGCGGTTGTCGTTGACGAGAGTCCACGTGGCGCCGGCGTCGTCGCTCTTGAACAGTCCGCCCTTCTCGTTCTCGATCAGCGCGTACACGCGATTCGGATTCGCTGCCGTGACGGCAACGCCGATGCGCCCCACGAGACCCGCCGGCAAGCCGGGACGACGCGTGATCTCCGCCCAGGTCTCGCCACCATCGGTGCTCTTGTACAACCCGCTGCCGGGCCCACCGCTCGACATCTGGTATTCCTTGCGGTACGCCTCCCAGAGGGCCGCGTACATCACATTCGGATTCTTCTGATCGATCACGACGTCGATCGCGCCGCTCCGTTCGTCGCGGAACAGCACCTTGCGCCACGACTTGCCGCCGTCGGTGCTCTTGAACAAGCCACGCTCGGCGTTCGGCACGCTGTACTTGCCGAACGACGCAACGAAGACGATGTCCGGATTCGTCGGGTGGATGCGGATCTTGGCGATGCCATCCGACTGTGAAAAGCCGACGTGCGACCATGTCTTGCCCGCATTCGTGCTGCGGTACACGCCATCACCCGGCATGATGTTGCCGCGGATCGCGGTTTCGCCCATGCCGATGTACACGAGGTCGGGGTTGGTCTCGCTCACGGCCACTGCACCGACTGACGCGCTCTTCACCTGACCGTCCGTCACCGGGAACCACGTGTCTCCGCCGTCGGTCGTCTTCCACAATCCACCGCCCGTC
Source organism: Gemmatimonas sp. (assembly GCA_035638935.1). Classification (GTDB taxonomy): domain Bacteria; phylum Gemmatimonadota; class Gemmatimonadetes; order Gemmatimonadales; family Gemmatimonadaceae; genus Gemmatimonas. The sequence goes on from DASQZA010000075.1 coordinate 2,582, forward strand.
GCGCCGAAGTACGCTTCGCGCGGGCGTCCCTTCACACCACTGACAGCGATGGACCGGCCGCCACGGTCAGGGCCAATGTTGCGCCACTTGTAGCTCGCGAGGATAGCGGAGTCGACTGGGACCACACGAGAAACGCCCGGTGTCTGCGGGGATGCAGTAGCGCGACTGATGTCGAGTACACCGATCGACAGGCTGGCGACGGCAGGAAGGGCGATGAGCGCCAGTGAACGGAGAGTGACCATGCGGGAGTTGGAGAGGAGGTGATCGGATGCAGCGTCAGGAGTTCAGAACAGATTCAGAACACATTCAGGACACGTTCAGGGCGCACTCAAGGCATGTTCATCACTCGTCGCATGAGCGATCGAATGACTCCGGCAGGCACACGTTCGATCGGGTGCAGCACGTCGAGGAGCGATTCGTGGAAAGCATTGGGCAATGTCGCGGCGATCCGTGCGCCCTCCGCGGGCGAAACGTTGTCGTCGCGAGTGCCGGCCGCGATGCAAACCGGAATCGTCACGCGTTGCAGCGCCGCCGTGGTGAGAAGCGGAGCCTCTCCAAGTTCACGCAGCAGGGCGGCCGTTCGCTGCAGCATGACTTCCCATCCGCCGGCATCCGCATGCCGAGCAGCGAGTGCCGCCGCAAACTTCGGCACCTTTTCACGAATCGTTTCAGGAACGAGGAACCCCGCCGCGCTGGCTGCGACTTCGGGCGTCCAATCGAACTTGGTGCCAAGCGTCACGATTCCCGAGAACCGTCCTGGATTTCGCGCCTCGAGCGCCAGTGCGATGTACCCACCCATCGAGTATCCGAACACCCATGGACGCGTCGAGTGTGCACCTGCTGTGGCATCGGAGGTCGGCAACGACTCCATCAACGCGTCCTGCAGGGCATCCGCAAAACCATCGATCGAAAACGATTGCTCCGGCCCGAGCGGTGAACTCCCGTGTCCCGGGAGATCGACGTTGGTGACGCTGCCGAGGTCGCTCAGCTCCGCCGCGACCGGCTCCATCTGTTCCGCACTGCCAAGCGCGCCGTGCACCACGAGGATGGAGACCGGGCCGGACTGGGTGACATCACGCGAGAGCATCAGAGCACCGGTTATCTTCCAGAAATCGAGCGATGGCTGCATCGGCAGCGTCGTCAACTGCACCCACTCACGAATCACCTCACCCGAGCACCTTTGCAGCTGACCATCCTGTCCCCCAAAGATGCCGCCGAGTTGGTGCCGGCGCTGCCGGACTCGCTGAATCCTATGGTGTGGGTCTACCGCTGTCACGACGAGCGGCGTGGATGGACGCTGAGCGCGGCGACGCACGCGGAACCCGGATCGGGCAAGCTGTCGCTTGGCGGCTTTCGGATCGCGCCCCTCGACCGTATGGCTGCAGCCGGATTCAGCACCGAACGCGAAGCCGTGGCCCTCGCAATGGGCATGGAAGCGAAGGTCCAATGGTCGAGGGTCTTGCGCATAGGCGGGCCACTCGGTCGTCGCGAGTCGAAGCGCATGGTGGGCGGAAAGTGCGTCGTTGCTCCGACACCAGGTGCGCGCGTGGGTGAACCGCAGGATGCCGAGCTGCTCGATTTCTCGATCGAGTGCTTCGAGGCGATCGAAGCGGAAGGGGGATTTCATCTCACCACTGGCCAGGACATGGGCCACGGTACAATGCACGATGGGGTGACGACGTCACTTCAGTACTTGAACGAACGATTCGCCGGCAGCGCGATTGCCGATACATCGGTTCCGACCGGCGAGGGCAACTTCCAGCTGTTGACGGGCATGTTGCGCGGTCACGATATCGACGTGCGTACTGCCACTGTCGGGCTGATCGGCTGCGGTAAAGTCGGCACGCGTGTGCTGGAGCGCCTGCGCGAGATCGACGCGAACGTGCTCGTCTTCGAACGCCACGAACCGCGTCGGCTGGAGCTCGAGGCGATGGGCGTGCGCACGTGGACTTTCCCGGCCGGTGTTCGCGCGGCGAGCGACGACGGAATCGATGCATTCCTGGCGCAGCCGATGGACGCGCTCGTGGTGAACGGGTCGGGCGGATCGCTCGACGAGATCGCGGTTGAAGCCTGCTGCGCGAATCTTGTCATGAAGGTCGTGTGCGGCAGTGAGAACCTGGTGATGACGGATACATCACTCGCGAACTTGCTGCAGCAAAGCGACAAGAGTTTCGCGCCGACGGAGTTGGGCGGCATGATGGGCTACCTCACCGCCGCCGAGGAGTATCTGTCCCGCCGCGCTGGGGTCACGTTCGATCCCGATACGCTGATCGCGGCCGCGGCCGACCTCGAGCAGGCAGGGTTTGACGCAGTGAAGCTCGCGCGGGACAGCGGCGGCGCGCTGAGCTTTGCCGAGGCCGTTCGGCACCTCGAACCGTCTAGCGGGCGCGAAATCCGGCGATAGCGCTTCGCGTAAAGTCGGACAGCACCATGCGGCCGCTGAGCGCTGCACGATCGGCAAGCAGCAGGTCCCATCCCTCGGTGCCCTGCCAGAACACAGTTTTCAGCGCGGCCATCGCTTCCGGATTGCTGCCGGCCAAGGTCGTCGCGAGGGATTGCACCGCATCGTCCATGGCGCTCGCGCTGCCGTACAGTTGCGAATACAGCCCCTGACGCTCACACCATTCCGCATCGCGCCAGTCCGCATCGACCGCCATTGCGCTGAATCCGGCGAGTCCGACCTTCCGTTCGATGACGGGTCCCACCACGAACGGTCCGATGCCGACCGCGAGTTCGCTCAGCTTCGCCGATGCGCTCTTGAGCGCGAAGCTGTAATCCGAGGCAGCAATCAGTCCCACGGCGCCACCCGCAGCTTTGCCGTGCACGCGCGAGATCACGAACTTCGGTGCACGGATCATCGCGAGGATGACGCGTGAAAAGCCGCTGAAGAACTCCTGGCCGGCACCGGGATCGGCGATCGCCGTGAGCTCATCGAACGACGCGCCGGCGCAGAACGGACCCGTGCCGGCGCTGCTCAGCACGATCACGCGCGCGCTGGGGTCGGCTCCAACGCGCGTGATCGTTGCGGCGAGTTCGGCCAGTACGCTGGCCGGAAGAGAGTTGCCTTTCGGATGAAAGAACTCGACGCGCCCGATACCGTCGGAGATCGTGGAGTACACTCCGCCGCTCGATCCGGCGTGTGGAGCTGAGGGTGAAATCGTCATGCCCGGAAAATAGCCTGCAATACACGCCCCGAAGACGTTTCTAACTCTCGGTCCGATTGTCCGAATCCGTCGATTTGGGGTAGATTCAAGCATGGACCAGAAACCGATCGTTCCGTCTGAAGATCCGGCCCAGCTGGCCGCCTTCGAAGCCCGCATCGCAGCCGGCGAAAGCATCGAGCCGAAGGACTGGATGCCGGAGCGCTACCGCAAGCAGCTCGTCCGGATGATGTCGCAGCATGCGCACTCCGAGATCGTCGGGATGCTACCCGAGGGCAACTGGATCACGCGCGCTCCAAGCCTGCGGCGCAAGATGTCGCTCATCGCCAAGGTTCAGGATGAGGCCGGTCACGGGCTCTACATCTACTGCGGCACCGAAACGCTTGGCGTCGACCGGCAGGAGCTGGTGGAAGCGCTGCTCGAAGGGCGTGCCAAGTACTCCAGTATCTTCAACTACCCGACGCTCTCGTGGGCGGACATGGGTGTGATTGGCTGGCTCGTCGATGGTGCGGCGATCGTCAACCAGACGGTGCTTGCGAAGGCGTCCTATGGCCCGTACGCGCGTGCCATGGTGCGCATTTGCAAGGAAGAAAACTTCCACAAGCGCCAGGGCCTCGAGATCTGCAACACTCTCGCGAACGGTACGCCGGCGCAGAAGGCGATGTTGCAGGACGCGGTGAATCGCTTCTGGTGGCCGGCGCTCATGATGTTCGGGCCGAGCGACACGGACTCGCCCAACAGCGCGGAGCTGCTCAAGTGGCGCGTCAAGCGGAAGACGAACGACGAGCTGCGCCAGCGTTTCGTGAATCTCACGGTGCCGCAGGCCATCGCGCTTGGCATCACGCTGCCGGATTCCGACCTCAGGTACAACGAAGCGACGAGCAACTGGGAGTTCGGCGAGATCGACTGGAGCGAGTTCTTCGAGGTGCTCAAGGGCAACGGCCCGTGCAACCGCGAGCGCCTGGCAGCGCGCAACAAGGCGCATGACGATGGCGCCTGGGTGCGCGAAGCCGCCACGGCGCACGCCGCAAAGGCCTCCACACGATCGATCGCGGCGGCCTGATGGGCGACGCGACACGCGGCATGTCGGACAGCCAGTGGCCGCTGTGGGAGGTGTTCACACAGGGCAACCGTGGCGAGCCGCACGAGCATGCCGGCAGCGTGCACGCGGTCGATGCCGAGCACGCGTTGCAGAATGCGCGTGACGTGTATGCGCGTCGTGGCGAAGCGGTGAACCTGTGGGTGGTGCCGTCCGTCGCGATCGTCGCGAGTTCGCCGAGTGATGCCGGGCCGTTCTTCGACCCGGGCAACGACAAGGCGTACCGGCACCCGCAGTTCTACAAGCCGCCTCGCGGCGTGCGCGTGTTTTGAGCCACGATCCAGGCGAACCGGGTGGGCTGGCGCAGGCGCCGCGGCCCAATGCGGACGCAGCGGCAGCAGTTGCGGGAACGCGCTCTACACACGTCGATAACCCGCTGTTCGAGTATCTGCTCCGGCTCGGCGACGATCGCCTCGTGCTCGGGCACCGGCTGTCGGAGTGGTGCGGGCATGGGCCGATTCTCGAGGAAGACATCGCGTTGTCCAACATGGCGCTCGATCTGATCGGGCATGCGTCGGCACTGCTCGCGCTGGCGGGTGAGACGGAAGGGAAGGGACGCAACGAGGACGCGCTCGCGTACTTCCGCGATGCCGTGGAATTCCGCAACGCGCTGATCGTCGAGCTGCCGAAGGGAGACTTCGCCTTCACGATCGTGCGGCAGTTCCTGTTCGACGCGTACAGCGTGCTGGTGCTCGATGCGCTGTCGCGCGCTGCAAACGAGAAGGTGGCAGCGATCGCGGCAAAGTGCCTCAAGGAAGACAAGTATCACTTGCGGCACAGCAGCGAATGGGTCGTGCGCCTCGGCGACGGCACGGCGGAAAGTCACACGCGCGTGCAGGCAGCGCTCGACGAGCTGTGGCGCTTCACGGGCGAGCTGTTCGACCATGACGCGGTGGACGAAGCGGTGGCAGCGGAAGGCGTGGCAGTGGACCACGCGGCGTTGCAGAGTGTGTGGCAGGGCATGGTGAACGACGTGCTGCAGCGCGCGACGCTGCGTGTGCCGCAGGATGGCGCCTACAATCGCGGCGGCCGTCGCGGCCGCCACACGGAGCATCTCGGGCACATGCTCTCGGTGATGCAGATCGTGGCACGTTCGCACCCCGGCGCGTCCTGGTAACCACGTGGCCAGCCGCGTGATTACCGCGAAGGTCAGGTAGATACCGTGCTTGCCTCACGCGACGACGTCTACGCAGTTCTGGCGAACGTGATGGACCCCGAAGTGCCCGTAATCAGCGTCGTGGACCTCGGCATCATCCGCG
>DASQZA010000076.1:0-3412 GCA_035638935.1 Gemmatimonas sp.
GCAACCGGGCGCACTACGTGCCCGCGATTACCAGCCGTTTGCGCAGCAAATACAGGTTGGCCAGCGTGAACGCGGCGAAGGCCCGCACGGTGTTCTTCGCCACGCCCCGATATCGCACCTTCGTGAAGCCCCACAACCGCTTCACCACGTGAAAGGCGTGCTCGCCCCGCGCACGGATCCGGGACCGCGCCGCGTTGTAGGCATCCGTTCGCGGAGTGCGCGTCCCGCTCTTGTTCACGCGGTATCGGCCGCCGGCCGCCTCCCAGTGGAGCTTGTCGTCCGCTTTGTAGTACGCCTTGTCGCCGAACAGCGACGACTCCTCGCCATGCACCAGGTGCGGGAGCTGCGTGATGTCGGCTTGGGCCGCGTCGGTCGTGGTGAGCGAGTGCACGATGCCCCGCGTGTCGGTGCCGACGTGCACTTTCATCCCGAAGTACCACTGCTGTCCTTTGCGGGTCTGCTTCATCTCGGGATCGCGCGTCCCCGTGGCATTCTTCGTCGAGCTCGGCGCGGCGATAATGGTCGCATCGACAATCGTACCCGCCTTGAGCAACAAGCGTTTGTCGGTGAGCTGCGTCTTGACCGCGTCGAACATCTGCGCCGTCAGCTGATGCGTCTCCAGCAGATGCCGGAACCGCAAGATCGTCGACTCGTCGGGCACCGTATCTTCGCCCAGCTCGACCCGCGCAAAGCGGCGCATCGACTCCGAGTCGTACAACATGTCCTCGGCCTGCGGATCGGACAGATCGAACCACTGCTGCAGGAAGTAGATCCGCAGCATCGTCTCGAGCGGCAGCGGCCGGCGGCCGCGCCCAGCCACGGTGTAGTGCGGCGTCACGAGGGCGACAAGGGTCGCCCACGGAATCACCGCATCCATCTCGCGCAGAAAGCGCTCGCGTCGGGTCACCTTGCCCTTGGTGTCATACACCACGCTCGCCAACGTCCGCTGCTCGCTCATGCCCACTCCGTGCGTCAGAAAATGGCTACGTCTCGCCGCGCCAATATTGCGTCACGCGAGCGGAAACGCACTATTTCTGCAGAGCGTCCCTAGTGCAATCCCCGCTCCGACCTGCCGTGCGGCACGCGACAGCACTCCGCCGACGATTTGCCGAGACCCCGCGCCAAGTGCAGCGCGAATACCGATCTCACGCCGCCGCCGGGCAATGGTGAACGACATGAGTGCGTAGATGCCCGCCCCCGACAGCAGCACTACGCTGAGTGTCACCAGAATGATCCCTGTATAGATGACGCGGTCGAGGGTCTGCTCGATGCTTCCCGAATCGTCGAGCGGCCGCGCATCCTCCAACCGCATGAATGGGTCCACACCGAGCGCAACTTCGCGAAGCGGTCCGGCAAGCGATGCTGCGGTAATTCCGCGCGCACGCACACCCAGCACGGTGGGTTGCGACAGCGTCGGGAGCATGGCCTGGTAGATGACGGCGTGATTGGTGGGCGCCCCCCTGCTGGTCGGAAAATTCGGTACGACCCCGACGATCTCGAGCCAGGGGCCAAGCTTTTGCTCGTTCACGGCCGCCAGACGAACATGGCGACCGATGGCATTGCCACCTCCGAACAGCTTTTGCACGAATGGCTGGTTCACCACGATCGCGTTGCTCGACGCGATGGCGTCACGCGCTTCGAGTGAGCGCCCACGCACCACCGGGATGCCGAATGCCTGAAACACGCGCGGGTCCACCCGCGTCCATTGCACGGTGTACATCGCGGTCGACGACACGGTGTCAGTCGCGGCGCGCACGCCAGCGTTCATCGAGTCCGACTGGATGCTGATGTACTCCTCTTCTCCCGGCAGGGACGTCATGGTGATCACATCTGCGACGGATGGTTCGTCGCGCAGCTTCGCAATCAGCTCGTTGGTGCGGACCGTGAAGCGTTCCGCGAGTAGTCTGTCATCGGTCGCCGAAAGAGTCGCTCCGTCGGCACGATCCAGTGCCACTCGCGTGGTGGCCCATTCACTCGTATCGAATGCGGGGCCCGCCACACGCTCGCGCGCAGGCTTCACGATGGCGAAGTGAACCACCACTGGAAGCAACGCCACGGCGACGGCCACCTGCCCGACGATGAGCACCGTCCATGACTTGCCAAGACGGATCCCTGCGCCACCACCAAGCGCCTGCAAGTTGTCGCGGACTCCCCGTCCCGTGGCCTTGATCGCGGGAATTGCGCCGACGACGAAGGCGGCGAACAGGGCCAATCCGAACCCGTACAGCGCCATGCCTGGCGTGACGTCGAAGCGGAACCAGTAGGGCAGATTGTCCTGCCCCAGTCGCTCGACAGCGGCGCCGAGATAGCGCAGCGCGTAGGCAGCACCGATCAATCCCACCACCGCCGATATCGACGAGAGCACCAACGCCTCGGCGAACAGCTGGGTAACGATGCGAGCGCGACTCGCGCCGAGGGCAGTGCGTACCGCGATCTCTCCCATGCGCCCCGCTGTTCGCGCGAAGACGAGCACCGCGACGTTGACGCCGATCACCACCATGAGCAAGCTCACGGCAACCTTGATCAGCTGCAGTGCCCACACGAGTGACGGTTCCTCGGCAAACGAGCGGCCGTATTCCATCACCTGCGTGCGAACTTGTTCGAATCCGGCAGGTCGCGACGACGCCAGCCGAGATGCGACGGACGCCGCCTGCGATTGCGCGTCGCCGATCGACGCACCGTCGGCAAGACGTCCAAACACCTTGATGCCTGGCGCATCGCCTTGAGGATAGCGAAGCGCGTCGATCTTCAGAGGGATCCAGATACGATTGTTGACCGGAAACCGGAAGCTCGCGGGCATCACGCCGACGATCGTGTGCGTGGTAGTGCCGATGCGCATCGGCTGACCGATGACGTTCGATGCACCGGCGAATCGCTCTTTCCAGACGTCCTGGCTGATGACGACGACGGGCTGTGCACCCGGCGCTTCATCCTCACGCAACAGGTAGCGACCCATGATTGGCAACACGCGGGCAATGTCGAAAGCCGACGCAGTCATCTCCGCGATCTGCAACGGCTCGGGCCTCGCGTTCCGGACCAGCAGGTTGCGCCTGACGAGGCGATATGCACCGAACTCGTCGACGGCACGAATCGACGCGCGCCATGCCGCCTGGTCGTGCAGATGCGTCTCCGCGCGCGCGCTGCTGCTGCGCGCGTCCCAGTTCTCGATTACGACGACGCGATTGCCCTCATCGATCGGTACGGTCGGGCCGACCAGGTTGTCGATCATGCCGTACGTGAAGGTGCCGACGGCGACGGCGACGGCCATGCCAAGAATGCCGACGAGCGTGAGCCCGGGCCACTTGGCGAGCATGCGTAGTCCGAGCTTCAGGTCGAGCCCCAGCCCACCGATCCAGCGAAGGCCCCGCGCCTCGCGCATCTCCTCCCGGTAGTTCTCGATGCCGCCGAAGGC
>DASQZA010000077.1:0-5476 GCA_035638935.1 Gemmatimonas sp.
ATCGACGATTCGCGCCTGCAGCAGCAGGCCGAATCCCTGCATCAATGTTGCCGAGCGCGGTGCGAGCGCAATCGCAGTGCCGGAGCTGTTGTCGAGAGAAATGCTGACCGTACCCGGTGTTCGCGCACTGTTGTTCGTGGGGCCGGCACCGTCGCTGCAGGCAGTCAGCGCGAATGCTCCTGTCGCGAGCGCGCCCATCGTGATCCGTGCCAGGCGATTGTTGCTGATCATGCGTACATCCTCATGCGTGGGGAAGAAGTGTCGTATTGCAACCGTGCTGCAGCAATGTTGCTCGTCATCGTCATACCTTCGGATCAGGTGACGACGTCACTTCTTTCTCAATCCGGTGGGCGACCGATCGTGCGCAGCGTGCTCTGCACACTCGTGGACACTGCATCATGCGGAGCGCGACCGGTGCGCAGATCACGCGCCACCGCGCCGCTGAATGCGCGGAAGTCGACATCACGTGCGCCACGCGCGAGCAGTGCATCGACCGAAGACAGTGCGACCTCGGACGGCACCCGTGCCGACGCCAGCTCGGCGAGCACCGTGAGTGGCATGCTCAGTGAAGTTGCGGCGGCATCGGACATTCGCTGCCGCTGCGCAGCCGCCAGACGCGCGATGCCCTTCGCCGGCACACCCGCATACAGTGCGCTGGCCGAAGCCACGAGCTCCTCGTCATCGGCACCTGCACCGAGCAGGCCTCGTGATTCGCGCAGGCGTGTGGCGAGCGAGCGCACCGCCAGCAGAATGCGTGCGTCGTCCGCACCCTTGAGTACGCCTTCCGCTTCTACTCGCGCGGATTGCGAGTACGCGGCGCGTGGGGTCGACGCAATCGACACCAGCAACACGCCGCTAAACTTGGCTACCCTCCATGGCATGCGCAGGGTCATGGCAGCGCCCCTCGTGCATTATCCACCAGCACGAACGACGATGGTGTACCGAAGTCATCCTCGATGGCCCGCGGCGCGTCCGGATCGGCGACGAGCTCGTCATCCATCACGAATGCGTACCTATGCCGCCCGGACGTCAGCGGCAACAGCACTGTCCACGTGCGTCCCTCCTGGGACAGTGTCGCCGGCGTCGCGGCGGGATCCGAGTCATTGAAGTCGCCAACGAGACTCATACGCGCGACGCCTCGATCTTGCGGTCGAGGCGAGCACGCCACTCCGGATCCACGGCTTCTTCCCGTCTGCGCACCGGTCGCTTGCGGTGCCATCAGGACCGCGAGCAATACTGGCACGCGAAGCACCACCTTTCTCATCAGGAAAGCAGGTGGTCGCGCATGCGGTGAATAGGCTGTGGAATGCAGCAATCGCGATGGTCGACAGGTAGGCGGCGGTGAAGCGGCGGCCAACTACCCGTATACCTCGCGACGCTGCGCCGGCGTCACACTTCGACTGCTACTAAGCTCACGCCTCGCGCCTGACGCCTCTCGCCTGAACCTGGTGTCCCGTCCACCAGCCCATTCTCAACGCGTACGTCATCCGCTCGTAGTCCGACTCGAAGCGGTAGATCGAGATCGGCTCCGGCATCTCCACTTCGCCAAGCGACTTTGCGAGCGGGCTCTCGTCCGCGACCATCACGAAGCCCTCGTGGTTGGCCGCGAGGAACACGGTGCCCCCCGGAATCCACCTGAGTACGGTACATTGCCCGAACCTGGCTCCATAATCGTACCCGATCCGGTGCGACGTGCACACGAAAGGAACCTTGCCTTCGTCGGCTTGGCTGCTGGGCATTGAGTGTTGGTGGTCGACTGTTCGAACCGCGGGGAACCCGCATCGTACCAGAAAATGAGATGCTTGTATCCCACTTTGTTGAAAGTGTTACACGGTTGGTATCATCGCACCGCGCTGTGCACCGGGACCGTCATACGCCTTGAACAGCGCGCTCGTGTTGTGGCCTCCGAACCCGAAAGCGTTGCTCATGGCGATCCGGACCGGCCGCTGTACCGGCGTGTTGAACGCGTAGTTCAAGTCGCAGGTGGGGTCGGGCTCGGAGAAGTTGATCGTCGGGGGAATGACGCCGTCCGTGATCGACAGGATGCTGGCGATCGCCTCGACGGCGCCGGCCGCACCGAGCATGTGGCCGGTCATGCTCTTCGTGCTCGTGGCGACGAGCGTGTCGGCGTGCGCCCCGAATACCTCACGGATCGCGCGGCTCTCTGCCGCGTCGCCAAGCGGGGTGCTGGTGCCATGCATGTTCACCGTGTCGACCATGTCCGGTGTGATACCGGCTTGCGAGAGCGCGCGCTGCATGGCGAGCCGCGCACCGAGCCCCTCCGGGTGCGGCGCCGTGATGTGATACGCGTCGGCGCTCGCACCAACGCTCAGCACTTCCGCGTAGATCGGCACGCCGCGCGCGAGTGCGCTCTCGAGCGACTCGAGAATCAGTGCGCCGGCGCCCTCGCCCATCACGAACCCTTCACGCGTTGCATCGAACGGGCGCGACGCCGTGGTCGGGCTGTCGTTGCGCGTCGACAGCGCCTTCATCGCCGCAAAACCCGCTACGCCAACGCCGCAGATGGCGGCCTCGGTGCCGCCGCAGACGATGATGGGCGCCTGACCGCTCTGGATCAGCATCATCGCGTCGGCAAGGTTGTGGTTGCCCGTCGCACATGCCGTGACGACGCAGTGGTTCGGGCCGCGGAGGCCATGCTCGATGCTGATCACGCCGGCCGACATGTCCGGAATGAGCATCGGGATGAAGAAGGGCGACACCTTCATCGGTCCCTTGTTCACGAACACCGTCGTCTGGTCCTGGAACGTGCTGATGCCGCCGATCCCCGAGCCGAACACCACACCGATGCTGTCGCGCAGCGAATCCGACATGGTGTCGGGCGTCAGCCGTGCGTCGACCAGCGCTTGCCCCGCTGCCGCCAGCGCGTAGTGACACGCCGGATCGAGGCGGTTGGCCAGCTTGCGATCCATCACCGTACGCGCGTCGAAGCCCTTGACCTCACAGGCGAACGTCGTCGGGTATGAGGACGCGTCGAAGTGCGTGATGGGCGCCGCGCCGCTCTCGCCGCCGAGCATGGACTGCCACGTGTCACGCACTGTGTGGCCAAGCGGAGTAAGGGCACCGAGCCCGGTGATGACGACGCGGGGAAGAGCGGAAGTGATCATATGCGAACGCGAGTGCGAACGGAGGTGCGGCCGAGTGTGGCAGCCAGGGGTACAGCCGATGGAATCAGCGCGTGCCGCGGTCCCGCTTGCGGTCCCGCTTGCGGCAATCTTCACCCGAACGAAAGCGACGGGCCGGGCGCTTTGCAACCGGCCCCGTCGCCCTGCCCGCCGATCTCCTGCAACAGCGCCACGACGCCCTCACGTTCGAGCAGCCGCATGCCAAGGCGGACGTCCGAAACGCCGCGTCGCAGGGAGAACGTGAAACCGCCGGCGCGATTGGCGCCATCGCTTTCCACGTGCATGTAGCAGCGGGCGATCCGTGCGTCATCCGTGCGCGCCGCGATGACTTCGACGAGATGCGATGCGAGAACGAACAGCCCCCTACTCGCGCCGGCGAGGCCATCGGTGAGCAGACCCGTGGCCTCTGTCGCATCCTTGATGTTCGTGCCGCGGAACGCTTCGTCGAGCAGGCCGACGACCGTCTCGCCGCGGGCGACCGCCGCGGCCACCGCACGCACACGCCGCACCTCGGCGAGGTACAAGCTCTCGCCGCGGACGATGTCGTCGGTCACATCGAGCAGCGTGATGAGGCGGTCGACCAGTGGCAGCACGGCGCGCGACGCCGGTACGCGCAGACCGAGATGCGCGAAGTGCACGATCAGTCCGAGTGTCCGAAGCAGCGTGGACTTGCCTGCCATGTTCGGCCCGGTCAGGAAGAGCACGCGCTCCTGAGGGGCCAACATGAGGTCGTTCGCCGTGCCGCCGGCGAGCAGTGGGTACCGTGCACCGTCGAGCTGTGCGGACGATGTGATCGAGTGCGTGGTATCGACTCGGTGAGGCGCTTCGCGCACTACCGTCGTTGCGCGCACTCAGCAGGCTGGCGCGAAGCGGTGAGTCCGCCAGCATGCCCAGCGCCTCTATCACCCCGCGGAATCCGTCGCGTGCAGCATGACCATCACGGCTGCCAGCATCCTGCGCTTCCAAGGGCGTTACGGGGAGCTCGGCCAGAGCGAGCCCGTTGATACGGCTCCAGAGCATCGTGCAGCGTTCGATGAACTCCACAACGTGTGCCATTTCCTCCGCCACATACTCCCCGACGTGACGGTAGCGCAGCAGAAAGACAGTGCGCGCGGTGATGCTCGCCGGAATCACCATGTAATTGGAGGTCACGAAGCCCTCCACGCGTTCTGCGAGTCGCAGCATCTCGTCCATGCGAACAGCTGCCATGGCTGCCGGCATTGCGCGGTACAGCCGCTGTCGGCCGGCGATCGATGCGGGATCGGAGAGCGGGGCGACGCTCGAGTCTGCTACCGCCAAACCATTCATTTGTTCATTGTGTCGCATCATTGTCCCCATCATTGCCAGCAGCGCCCCTACTCGATCCGACGCAGCCGGTCATCCTGAAACTCGTCCAGATCGGGACGCGGAAGCGCATCACCGCGCGACGAGGCGCCCGTGTCCGGCATCGGCTCATCGCGATCATCCGAGCCATCATCCGACGACAGCGCGTCACGCACATCGTCATTGTCCCCGTACCGGTCGCGATTGCCTCGCCCGTTCTGGTCCTTTGCCATGTGTGCTCCTAGTGGGATGTACAGCTAGTAGGGGCAGCAACTGTGCCAAACCGCCATTCGCTGAACGCGCGAATTCAGCTGGGCGATGCCGCGCAGCTTTAATGCAGTCGTAATCCTATTGTCCAATTATCGGGTGGCAGGACTGTAGTACCAGCGCGACTATCAGATCGCATCCTGCAAGCATGTCAAACACGTCATACTCCCTCCCGTTGCTCACCAGCGCCCTGTCCCAATCCACCGCACGGCTGGCTGCGCGCGCGCTTTCCGTGCTGCTATTCCTCTCCGTATCAGCATCCCGGGCGCCCCTGACCGCACAAGTTCCCGACTCCACGGTGAGCGCGCCCGGATCGACGTTGCTGCGTGTGTTCGCCGAGTGCGGCGCGTGCGAGAGCGACTACCTTCGCAATGAACTGACGTTCGTGAACCTCGTACGCGACCGGATGCTCGCCGACGTGCACATCCTGGTCACGTCGCTGCAGTCGGGGAGCGGTGGAACCCAATACAACATCGAGTTCAGGAGCACGGCGCGCAGCGACACGGCGCTGGTGAACATGCGTGCCGACGTCACGAGCATCGAGCGACGCGAGATGCTCGTGCGGGCAATCAAGGTGGGGCTGCTGCCATTCCTGCGCGGTAACGCGGTGATGGAGAACCTGACCTTCGTCTACAAGCCACCGGCGGCGACGATCACCACGGGCACGGCGCGCGGCGAACGCGATCGCTGGAAGGGCTGGGTATACCGCATCAACGCCGGCGGCAACATCGAAGCCGACGACA
>DASQZA010000078.1:0-6459 GCA_035638935.1 Gemmatimonas sp.
CATGCTGGTAGCGATCCTCGCGCTCTGGAATCTCGGAGGTGGGACATCGTTCCACTTCGATCACCTCGCGCTCGTCAAGCTCGGGTTCCGCACGCAGCTCTTGATGTTCCTCGCGTTCTTCCTTGCCTTTGCGGTCAAGTCGGCGCTCGTTCCGTTTCATACATGGTTGCCGGACGCGCAAAGTTCGGCACCGACCTTCGTCGCGGTCGCACTCGGATTCAAGGTCGGCACGTATGCCATCCTCCGTTTCGCGATCCCGCTCTTCCCGGCGGCCGCGACTGACCCGACCGTGCGCAGTACCATTCTCGTGCTCTCGATCATCGCGATCATCTACGGGGCGCTGCTCGCGATGGCACAGCGCGACATGAAGCGGATGATCGCCTACAGCTCCATCAGCCATCTCGGCTTCATCATGCTCGGTGCCTTCGCGCTGACGCAACAGAGCGTGCAGGGCGCGATCATGGTGATGGTGAACCACGGCATCTCGACCAGTGCGTTGTTCCTGCTCGCCGGCATGCTCGAGGATCGCCGCGGCACGAACGCGATGGGCGCGTATGGCGGCCTCGCACGGGTGGTGCCGGCCTTCAGCGTGATGTTGACCCTGGCGATGCTCTCGACGATCGGCTTGCCCGGTACGAACGGATTCATCGGTGAGTTCCTCGTGCTTATCGGGACATACCCGGACCAGCCCGTGTTCGCCGTCGTCGCGACGAGCGGCGTGATCTTCGCGGCCATATATGGACTGCGCACGCTGCAACGCCTGTTGTTCGAGAAGCTCGATGACGAGCACAACGCCGGCATGCATGACCTGTCCCGCCGCGAGCTTGCTGTAATGGGCGTGTTCGCGGTCGGCATTCTTTGGCTCGGGGTCGCACCGCGGCCGCTGCTGCAGCGCATCGAGCGCGCCTCGGTCGACGTGGTGCAAGCGGCGCGCTTCGGAGCGAATGCAGCACCGCGACCCGTCGTTTCGGTGACACGCTAGCATGGGTACCATGGGTTCCGCGTCCTCGTTTTTCCGCGCGCTTGCACCAGAACTCCTGCTAGCTGCGGGTGCGATGCTCCTCCTCTTGTCCACGGTGTGGCGGCCGCAGGGGGTCACGGAGGGTAGCGCCGAAGGTGCCGAACGCACGTCGGCGCTGGCGCGCTTCGGCGCCGTCCTGTGCGTCATCGTCGGGTTGGTCGTGGTGGTGTCGTGGGGTGATGGCGTGCGTGGTACCGTCGACCAGCGTATCGCAGGCGACGGCTTCCGCTGGGCCGTCGACCTGATCCTGCTGCTTGGCACCGCACTGTCGTTGCTGTTGCTCGATGCAGAGCATGCGCGCAGTCGTGCGTACAGTCCCGAAGTACCGGTGCTGATGCTCTTCGCCGCAGTCGGCATGATGATCCTGGCCGCTGCGCGCGACCTGATGTTCGTGTTCCTGGGCATCGAGCTGATGTCGCTCGCCCTGTACGTGCTCGCCGGTGTGAATAGGCGCAGCGGCAGGGGCGCCGAATCAGCCATGAAGTACTTCCTGCTCGGATCGTTCTCCACCGGGTTCCTGCTCTACGGCATGGCGCTGCTGTATGGTGCGACCGGCAGCACGCGCCTCGTGGACATTTCCCGGTGGGTAGCGACGCACCCTGGCCTCGATCCGATCTTCATCGTCGGCCTCGGCCTGCTCATCGTCGGGTTCGCGTTCAAGGTGGCCGCTGCGCCGTTTCACATGTGGACGCCGGACGTGTACGATGGTGCTCCGCTGCCGATCACCGCTTTCATGGCCTCCGTCGTCAAGACTGCGGGGTTTGCCACGTTCGTGCGGGTGATGATCGAGGCGCTTTCGGGCGCCGCCGAGCGCTGGCATCCGCTGATCTGGTGGCTGGCAGCCGTCACCATGGTCGTCGGCAATGTGCTCGCGCTGTCCCAACGGAATCTGGTCCGCCTGCTGGCCTATTCGAGCATCGCACACGCGGGCTATCTGCTGGTCGCGATCGTGTCGAATTCCGCCGCCGGTTCCACAGCGCTGCTGTTCTACACGGTGTCGTACACGCTGGCGACCATCGGCGCCTTCGGGGTGCTGATCGCCATCAACCATGGTGCCGATCGCGCACCGACGATGGACGACATCGCGGGCCTCTGGCTCGTGCGCCCAGGCCTCGCCGTATGCATGGCGGTGTTCTTCCTCGCGTTCCTTGGCATGCCGCTCGTTGGGGGCATGGGATTCTTCGCGAAATGGTACATCCTGCAGGCCGCGCTGCAGTCCGCCTCGCCCCAGACGATCCTGGTCGTGGTCCTGGTGCTGACGAGCGTGATCTCGGCCGCGTACTATCTCGCGGTGATCTCGGCGATGTTCATGCGACCGCGTGCCGAAGGGAAGGCCGCACCGGTGGTGTCTTCGCTGACGCAGGGAGTCGTCGTCGCAATGACGGTCGCGCTGTTGGTGCTGGGGGTATATCCCACCCCGATCATCGTGCTCGCGCGAACGGCCTTGCCGCAATCGCTGCTCGTGGCCAGGCCGCCCGCCGAGCGTGTTGCTCCATCGAACCTGATTCGCTCCGCGGATTACCGCTGATATCGTAACTGCCCGATCGGCGTCGACGTTCGCCGCAATCTCTTCAATCGCAATTCACGACATGCCCATCAGCCAGACCATTTTCCGGCAGTACGACGTGCGCGGCATCGTAGGCTCCGATCTCGACGACGAGGTCGCGTATGGGCTCGGGCGGGGGTACGCGGCGTACCTGAATGCCAGGGGAATGCACGGTGCTGTCGCCGTGGGTCGGGACAACCGTCCAAGCGGCACGAGCCTGCGGGATGCCATGGTGCGCGGTCTGACGGAGTGTGGCTACGACGTGGTCGATGTGGGGGTGGTACCTACGCCGTTGCTGTACTGGACGTTGCACCACGAGGCCGTGGTCGGCGGCATCCAGATCACGGGATCCCACAATCCGCCGGAGTACAATGGGTTCAAGATGAGCGTCGGCACGGACTCGCTGCACGGCGGCGAAATTCAGGTTCTTTACTCCCTGGTCGTCGGCACGACGTTTCCATCCGGCAAGGGCATCGTGCGGCATGTAGACGTGATCGATCGCTACGTTGCCGATATCGTGGCGCGCGTCGGCCGCATCGCGCGCCCCGACGGCTCGTCGCTCCGTGTGGTATACGACTGCGGGAATGGCGCGGGTGCGCTCGTCGCGCCGCAGCTCATGGCAGCGCTGGGCCTCGATGCCGTCGGCCTGTTCACGGAAAGCGACGGCACGTTCCCGAATCACCATCCGGATCCGACGGTCCCGGAGAATCTCGAAGATTGCATCGCGGCGGTGAAGCGTGAAGGTGCCGAGATGGGCGTGGCGTTCGACGGGGACGCGGACCGTATCGGCGTGGTCGATGGAAACGGTCGCATCATCTGGGGGGACCACATCCTCATTCTGTACGCGCGAGATGTGCTCGCGCGCACGGGCCTCGGCCAGCCGATCATCTTCGACGTGAAGTGCTCACAGGCACTCACGCACGGCATCGAGGCAGCCGGCGGACAGCCGGTGATGTGGAAGACCGGGCACTCACTCATCAAGGAAAAGATGAAGTCGATGCATGCGCCGATCGCCGGCGAGATGTCGGGCCACATGTTCTTCACCGAAGGTTTCTACGGGCATGACGATGCGCTCTATGGCGCCGCGCGGCTGCTCCGGATCATCGCCGACAGCGGCAAGCGTATCGACGAGTTGCTTTCCAACGTGCCGCCGTTCGTCTCGACTCCCGAGATCCGCATCGACACCGACGAAACGCTGAAGTTTGCCATCGTGGAACGCGCGGCCGCGCACTTCAGCGCCACCCACGACGTGATCACCGTCGACGGCGTGCGCGTACTCTTCGGCGACGGATGGGGCCTGCTTCGCGCTTCCAACACACAGCCCGTCATCGTCGCGCGATTCGAGGCACGCTCCGAGGAGCGCTTGCTCGCCATTCGCAGCGAGATGGAAGGGTGGCTGACGGGACAGGGTGTCCAGCTCTGACGCGCCAGGCGGGCGCTTGCGCGTGTTCTCGAGCGTGACACGATCGGCCCCATGGCGCGTGTGCCTAAGGCGCTCGGCCACAAGGCGCCTGGGATGAACACGCGCGGGTGGTTGCTGACGGCGCTTGCAGCCGCTGCGCTGGTGCTGCTCGTGGGCCGTGCGGTGAGCACGTTGGTGGTGGATCATGCCTGGTACGGAGCGATGGGAGCCGCACCACTCTGGTGGGAGCGAATCACCGACACCGTCATCCTGCAGGGAAGCACGTGGCTGGTCGGCTCGCTGTTCGCGTTTGCCAACCTCCATGCGGTACGGCAGACGATTCTCGCTGTCGCGGTACCGTCACGCGTGGCGAACATCGAGTTGACATCGATGATTCCCAGTCGGCGGTTGCTCGGGATCACGGTCCTGCTGGCCGTGATGGTCGGCCTCGCGCTCGCGTCGCCCCTGTCGGATTGGACGACGGTCGCACTCGCCCGGCACGGGATCCCGTTCGGTGAGATGGAGGCCTATCTCGACAACGATCTTGGATTCTACCTGTACTGGCTCCCGCTCGAAGAGACCCTGTACCTGTGGTCGCTGATCACGGTGGTGGCAGTCACGACGATCGTGCTCGTGCTGTATGCACTCACGCGCAGCCTTCGCGTCGAAGGGCGCCGTGTGCTCGTCTCCACGCACGTCCGTCGGCACCTCAGCGTTCTCGGTGCGCTCGTCCTGATGCTGCTGGCGTGGAGCTACCGGCTGGACGCCTTCGACGTGTTGCGTGACGGCAGCGGCAACGATGGTCTGTTCATGCGCGTCGACCACGTCGTCACGCTCAACGTCGACCTTGCGCTGTCGATCATGAGTGCCATCGCAGGTCTCCTGATCCTGCGTGCGGGCTGGGTCGGGCAGCTCCGCCTTGCGTTCATTACGCTCACGATCGTGCTGGTGTCGGCACTCGGGCTGCGACATACCCTGCCGGCCCTGCTCGAGCGTGGCGACATCCTCGGCGATCCTGGCCGCCGCGACGCCGACTACATCGCCACGCGCACACTGGTGAGCCGGCGCGCGTACGACGTGGACGGAATCCGCAGCGTGGATGGTGACACGCTGACGGCGCGCGTCTCGCGCATTTCGCGCGAGCAGGCTTCAGCCTCGGTCAGCCTGTGGGACGGCGAGTCCCTGCGCAGCCGCTTCGTCGAGAGCGCTCCGAGTGAAGTCGGCGCAGCCGCGCTGGGATGGCGCGTGAACGACGGCATGATCAGCGCGCTCGTCGCACGTCAGGTCGCATCGTCCGTCAATTCGCCAACGGAGCAGTGGAGTCTGCGCGTCGCCGATGTCACGCTACCCGTGCTCATCGACAGCGTGGCGGACTTTGGTGGTTCGAGTACAGCGGGCGGTGCGTTACCGGTCGATCAGCAGCCTGTGGTGGCACCTGGGTACACCGGTCATCGACTCGTTCGCGATACCGCGGGCACGGTGCTCGGGACATCACTGTCACGCGGCATCACACGAGTCGCCCACGCGTGGGCCAGACGCGATCCGGCACTACTCGCCGACAGTGTGGCCGAGCAAGTGTCACGGTTCGTCGATCATCGCGACGTGCGCGAACGCGTCGCACTGCTCGCGCCGGTTTTCGCGCTCGGTGACCAAGTGTTGCCACTGCTGCACGACGGCGTGCTCTACTGGACGGTCGAATTGTACAGCGCATCGGACAGCTACCCGCTCAGCCAACGCTGGCAGCTTGCGGGTGCGGTTCGGAGCTATTTCCATCACGCGGCGACCGCGCTCGTCGAAGCGGCGTCGGGGCAGGTGCGTTTAGTCGTCGCCGAGCGACCGGACGCTGTCGCCAGGACATGGATGAAGTTGGTGCCTGCGCTCTACGTGACCGCGGCTGGTCTGCCGCCGGGACTCGCAGAGCGACTGCCACCGCCGACGGACGGAGCGCTGGCTCAGCTCCGGACCTTTGCGGCGTTCGGATCCCGCGCAGAAGGGCCTGTGTCTCGAACGGTGGCCGACAGCGCACTGGTAGGTGAGGGCCCGCCCCCACATCTCGCGCCGGGCCGTGGCGCTGGCGCTGGCGCTGGCGCGATCGCGTGGAGTGTACCCCTGCTCGACGCAAGTGCGAGCCTGGCGGGGGTGTTCACAGCCGTTGGCGGCCGGTACCGCGGAGCAACGTGGGATTCGACATCGGCGCCGAGACAGCGTTGGTCTGCACTGTTGGAGCGCCTGCGTGTTGCGCTCGACAGCGCGCGACTATCGCTGCCGGAAGAGAATCGGCGGGAGCGTCTCCGGCCAGGTCGCGTACAAGTCGTGATGACCACGAACGGACCGCTGCTCGTGCAGTCGCTTCACTGGCAGCGTGCCGACCGGAGCAGTTCGATCTCTCGTGTCGCAGTACTCGATGGTGAGCGCGTGTCGGTCGGAGCCACCCTGGCCGACGCGCTGACGTCACTCGGGGTGAGTCCCGCGACGCCTCCTCCTGCGGCG
>DASQZA010000079.1:0-4094 GCA_035638935.1 Gemmatimonas sp.
CATCCTGCTGTCCCCGCACATCTCAGGCGCGGTGCACGTCACGGGTCTGATCGACTGCGGGCGCGCCGGCATCGGCGATCGCCATCAGGATGTCGCGCTTGCGATCCGTAGCCTCACCTACAACTGGGGCCCGGAGGCCGTAGCGCCCTTCCTCGCGTCATACGGCTGGCCCTCCATCGATCCGCGGACTACGGAGTTCTTCACGGTGCTCGACGAGTTCTTCTAGCCAGTTCTTGCATCACATCGCGGAGCGTCATGGCACACCGGAGAACTCGATGAAGCGATCGATGATGACCGGGATCTTCGGCGGGTTGCTGGTGGTACCGGGCCTGGGCGCCGTCTCGGGTGCACTGGCGTTCAAACTGTCCCAAGGAGATAGCCGCCGAGCGAAGAAGCTCAGCATCGTGCTCGGCGTGGCTTCCGCGTTTGCCGCCGGGGTTTTCATCAACGTCCTCGACAAGGTCATTGGGCCATGGTGAACAGATACTCGCGACACTGCTCCGCAGGCATCACTGCCGCCATCATCCTCGCACTTGCGGGTTGCAACGGTCAGCCGCCGGGACGCTCGAACGGTGCGTCTGCCGCTCAAGCCGCAATGTTGTCGCCGCCCGCACGGGCGTTCCTCTCCGGCCTGGATGCGAGCCAGCGTGCGACCGCATCGTTCAGATTCGACGATCCGGAGCGCATCAATTGGGCGTACGTGCCGCAGCGGCGTGCCGGTCTCCCACTGAAGGACATGAACGACACGCAACGCGCAGCAGGGTTCGCGTTGCTCGGCACCGGGTTGAGTGCGCGCGGCACATCCCTCGCGCGCGGCATCATCGACCTGGAGCGCACGCTGGGCGAGCTCGAAGGATTCTCCCTGCCGCCCGGTCGTGATCCGGGGCGCTACTTCGTATCGCTCTTTGCCGCGCCAGGAGATACGCTGCCGTGGGGATGGCGCTTCGAGGGCCATCATCTCTCCGTCAACGTCACGGAGCTCGGCCCGCACGGGCAGGTCGTCGCACCGCTCTTCATGGGCGCGAACCCGGCGCGCGTCCCAACCGGCCCGCAGCAGGGGCAGCGACTGCTCGCGCAGGAAGAAGACCTGGGCTTCGCGCTGCTTCGGCTGTTCGACCCTCAGCAACGTGCTCGCGCCATCATCGCTGCAGGGACATTCGGCGACATCGTGACGGGCAGCGATCCCGCTGTTCGATCGATGCCGCTCGCTGGTTTGCCTGCGGCCGCCATGACGGTCGACCAGCAGCGGCAGTTGCGCCAGCTGCTCGCGTTGTACGCCGGGCGAATGGCGGACACCTCGGCATCCCGCCAGTTGCGGCGCATCGAAGAAGCCGGGTTCGAGCGCCTGCACTTTGCCTGGGCGGGAGCGAGCGCACCCGGCGCGCCGCACTACTATCGCATTCACGGCCCTACTGTGCTCGTCGAATACGACAACTCACAGAACAACGCGAACCATATCCACACGGTCTGGCGCGATCTGGAGAATGATTTCGGAGTCGACCTGCTGCGGAAGCACTACGCGCGGCAGCCGCACGGTCGCTGATGGGACGCCGCAGCGAGCCGTGCGCACAGGGTGTCGCGGCCGCTCAGCTCAAGGGCGGACGCGCTTCCCGATCGCTTGGCTCGTCGACATGCTCACGGGAGGGTGGTTCGACCGCTTCCCGCGCACCGCCACGGAAAAACGACGCCTGCTGAAATCGCATGCCGGCGAGTATCTGCTCGACGCGATCGCGCGACAACGTGCCGATGCGCGCCCCCAGGCGCCACGTGTACAGGCAGGACACCTGAGACACCACGACGACGCTCCGCTTCCCGAGACCGCCCTCACCGGAGTCGAGAAACACGTTTCCGGGCTCGGTCGCTCGATGCAGATTCGACGTGAGTGCGCACACGACGACGGTGCCGATGCGTGACCGATTGAATACGTCATCCTGCACGATCACGTGCGGATGTGGATGACCGGGTATCGAGCCTTTCGATGCATCCGGCTCGACCCAATACACGTCACCCTGCGAGTGAGCATCGGCTCCGGTGCCTGCTGCGGCGACGTGCACGCGATCCATTCGTCAATATAGTTCACGGCCACAACGTCGCAGATCGTTCTGCGGCGCCGCGGTGAGGCACGCGCGACCTGCGGCCATTGACTTCTTTCCAGGCGAGTCTCCAATTGGAGTCCTTCGGGTGCATCGGTCGGTCCCTCGCCTCGCCGGAGCCTGCTGTTCGCATGAGGAACGCGTTGATCATGAAAAGGCCGTGCTGAATTCAGGGATTTCGATCATCTCGACGCCTGTCGCGGGACGTCAGTGAAACTCAATACGCTGACCATCGCATCCCTGTTCTCGGTCGTGCTCCTGCCATTTCATTTTGGCGGCGACGTCGCACTCGGGTTCGACCGCGGAGGCTCAGGGCTCGTCGACATCGCGCTCCCAATCCTGCTCGTGTTGGCGTTCGGAACAGTGATGCTCGCCGAACGGAGATCGGGCCACGTGATCATGTTCCTTGGCGGACTCGCGGCGCTGGCGATGCCGGTCATTCACCGACACAACGGGTTTACTCCGGACGTCGCCAAGTCGCCTGGAGGACTCTTCTTCATCTGGACGCTCATGGCGCTCGGCGTGTCCGGCGGCCTCGCGATGATGCTCGCTGCCCGCGGGCTGTGGAATCTTCGATCGTGGAAGTCTTGATGCCGCACTCACTACAAGATCGGAACGCCATGATCGCCCTTGTCGTGACCCACACTATTGGTTGACGTGACATCGCAGCCGACGACCAACGCTACAATATCGGTGCATCGTGCGACGCTCGAAGAGATCTCCGGCATGCGCGATGCGTATCGCGCGGAAATGGATTGTCAGATCGTTCACGACGCCATTCACCATCGCCTGGGTTGGTCGGTCGAGTTTGCGCTCGCGGAGGGCGCCCGCACCGTAGGCTACGCATCGCTTGCGGTCGGTGGCCCGTGGCGCGACCTGCCGACGTTTTATGAACTCTACGTGGTGCCGGAGCGGCGCTCGCGGGCATTCGCGCTGTTCGACGCGTTCGTTGCGCTGGCACGTCCGGCAGCGTTCGAAGTCCAGTCGAATGACGTGCTTTCGACGACGATGGCCCTTGGCATCGCTGCCGACATTGCCACGGAGCGAATCATCTTTCGCGACTACTTGGCATCGTCGCATGAGCTTCCCGGCGCACTGTTGCGATGCATCACGCCGGTCGACGACATCCAGGCCGCGATCGCCGCGCGGCAAGGTGGGGGCGAATGGCTCCTCGAGATCGACGGCGCTGTGGCGGGCAAGGGTGGAATTCTCTTCCACTACAACCGGCCGTACGGTGACATCCACATGGAAGTCCACGAGCAGTTTCGAGGACGTGGTGTCGGGGCGTACCTGGTGCAGGAGCTGAAGGGTCGCTGTTACGAGCTTGGCGGTACTCCCGCGGCACGATGTGACCCGAGGAACGTGGCGTCGCAACGCACGTTGCAGCGCGCAGGATTTCTCCCGTGTGCGCACATCCTGATCGGTGCTTTCCCGAGTCGGACGCAGTCGCGGTGAATGTCGCTTGTCTATGCCGACGCGCTCTCGTGTGCGCGTGTCAACGCATTCTCCAGCTCGCGTGCACTCTCGTACCGCTCCGACGGTTCCTTGGCGAGACAGCGCAGGAGCACCGCATCGAGCGTCGCGGGCACCTCCGGTCGCAGCGCACGTACCGACGGAGGCACTTCGCCGAGATGGGCGAGCATTATTTGCAATGGTGCACGTCCCTCGAAGGGTGACTGCCCGCTGAGCAGGAAATAGCCCAGTGCGCCCAGGCTGTATAAGTCGCTCGCTGGCCCCGGCGTTTGCTCGCCCGCGCACTGTTCGGGCGACATGTACGCAGGCGTCCCGAGCACCACGCCGGCCTGCGTGATGCTTCCCGATGCGTCTCCCACCGCCTCGCCATCCGCGTTGTGCGGAGTGACGAGGCCGAAGTCCAACAGCTTGGCCACGTCGGGAATGCCGCCACGCTCACCGAGCATGACGTTGCCGGGTTTGATGTCACGATGCGTGAGCCCCGCGCGGTGCGCCTCGTGCAGCGCACTTGCAACCTGTCGCAGCACA
>DASQZA010000080.1:0-2091 GCA_035638935.1 Gemmatimonas sp.
GACTGGTACCGACGCAACGTGAACATCATGATGAAGATGCAAAACTGGCTGGACTGGAAGGAGCGCCGTGTCGTCCTCATTATAGGGGCGGGTCATATCCCAATCCTCCGACACTTGTTCGAAAGTCATCGTGGCTTCCGCGTCGTGGAAGCGGCTGATGTGCTCCCGACCCGATAGCCGAGAAGCGGCACAGTCGACGCGGCGCCCAGCGGGGAGCGCCCCACGTGCATGCGCGTGACGACGTCAGAGCGTTTGCGTGCACATGGGCGTGTGACAGGCTGATCGCCAGTGGTCGAGGTCACGACCCGCCACAGACCGCGGCGTATCAGCGTCAGGAGCGTGCTGCCGTGGCGACGACAGCATGCGACGGCCGTGGTGCGGCCACACTGCCGCACTAGGCTACTCGGACGTGTCATCGAGTAACCGCATCGACCGACTGGGAACCTCGTTCTATGACCTCAAGACGGTACAACAGCGTGCAACGTGATCTGCGCAAACGCGTCCAGTGGTGCCCTCGGCCTGCGCCATTGTTGCCGCGCTGGGGAAGGCAGCTAGCATCTGTGTGTGTGGTGGCGTACGCGGCAACAGCACCGCGACTCCTGTCCGCGCAGCAGATCGCAGCACCAGATTCTACGCGCAGTGTCGTGGAGCGTGTGTTTGGCCAGTTTCGCGGCACAGACCGACCCGGTTGCGCAGTCGGCATACAACGGAACGGTCGTCGGTACGAGGGCGCCTTCGGGATGGCGAATCTTGAGACAGGAACGCCGATTACGCCAACGTCGATCTTCCATGTCGCCTCCATTGCCAAGCAGTTTACCGCGGCGTCAATCATGCTCCTTGCGCGCGACGGCAAGCTGTCCGTCGACGATGACATTCGACGGTACCTGCCGGAACTGCCTCGCTACGGAACGTCAATCACCATTCGGCACCTGCTCACCCACACGAGTGGGCTCCGCGATCAATGGTCGCTGATCGCGCTCGCGCGAGGTCGATTCGAAGAGAACAGGATCACGACCGACGACATCATGGACATCGTGGCGCGGCAACGGGCGCTGAACTTTGTGCCAGGTGCAGAGCTCGTGTATAGCAATACGGGGTATACACTGCTTGGCGTCATCGTCAGCCGCGTGAGTGGCATGTCGCTTCGCGCCTTTGCGCAGGAGCGGATCTTCGGGCCACTCGGCATGACGTCGACGCATTTTCACGATGACTACAACATGATCGTCCCGGGTCGCA
This sequence comes from Gemmatimonas sp., assembly GCA_035638935.1. Classification (GTDB taxonomy): domain Bacteria; phylum Gemmatimonadota; class Gemmatimonadetes; order Gemmatimonadales; family Gemmatimonadaceae; genus Gemmatimonas. The sequence goes on from DASQZA010000080.1 coordinate 1,237, forward strand.
CATCCGCGTATGCACCCGCTCCATCGTCGACAGGGTGGGAAGTCAGCACGCCAAACTTTGACACGTACGGGGCGACCAGCTTGTTCACGACGGTGGGTGATCTCTTGCGGTGGCAGGAGAATCTTGAGGCGCCGATGATTGGTGACCGCCAGTTGTTCTCACAGATGGAGTCGCGGCATCGTCTCCCGAACGGAGACACAACAACGTTCGGGTTTGGCCTGACACACGACCGCTACCGCGGTGCCACCGTCATCGGCCATGGAGGTGCCGATGCCGGGTATCGGAGTAGTGTCGTACGGTATCCGGCGCATCGTCTTGCGATTGCCCTCGCCTGCAATACAGCGAGGGCGAACACCGCACTTATGGTGGACGCACTTGCCGATGCCCTGCTCGCCGACGTGCTTGAGCCACCGGCGCCTGAGCCACCGCTCCCAGTCCCCACTACCGTCGTCGCGGCGCAGCTCACGGCGCGTGTGGGCGTGTATATCCAGCCGAATACACGGCAGGTACTTGAGGTGTCGCTCCACGACGGACGGCTGTTCACCGGGCGCTCACGTATCGCACCGCTCGTGCCGGTGGCGGGCAATCGGTTCCGAGTCGATAGTCAGCCGGTCGAGCTGATTTTCAGAAGCATGGACAGTGTGGAAACGAGGCGACTGACCGGCGGTCGCCCCGTCCTCTTCGTTCGACGGCGAGCCGGCGAGATTGAATCGTCGATGCTCGCGCAGTACGCGGGAACCTACGTCAGCGAGGAGCTCGATGCGACGTATCAGGTGAGCGCGAGTGACTCGGGGCTAGTGTTCCGCGTCGGGACCGCACGGCCGCTACACGGGCGTCCCGTTCTTCGAGACCTCT
>DASQZA010000081.1:0-34055 GCA_035638935.1 Gemmatimonas sp.
GTGGTCTTGATCTCGGCGAGAAAGCGATCCGCGCCGAGCGCGGCGCCCAGGTCCGGATGCAGCACCTTGATCGCGACATCGCGTTCGTGCTTGATGTCGTGTGCGAGATACACGGTGGCCATACCACCAGCCCCGAGTTCACGCTCGACGCGGTAGCGGTCGACGAGGGCGGTGCGAAGGCGGTCCACCACGGGTGAATCCATCGAGGTCATTCGGACGAATGTTCACGCCCAAGGCAGCGGGCGCAACCATTCGGCAGAAACCGGCTACTGACGCATTCGGCGCAGGGCGTCGAGCACGAGAATGTCTGCATCGTCCTGCGGACGACCGGTCCGCTTGGAAGCGATCAGTAATTCAAGTGACAGCGTCGGAACCGGAACACCTTCCACCTCGAATACGGCGATGTCGCGACTCGCTTCCGGCCACTGTACGTTCCACGCGCGCGTGAGCACGTCCACGTTCGGCGTGTCGCCGATCATGGTGACACCGCGTTGCAGAATCGATTCCGGCGTCAGCTCGCCAGCTACGCCGAACGGCAATTGCGAGAGCGCGGCGATGACACGTGCGGCGTTCTCAGTTGTCGGTTCGATCAGCACGTCGACATCTCGCGTTGCGCGAGACGTTCCCCACAACTGCATCGCCGTGGCGCCGACGACCACAAACCGCGCATCGGCGGCATTGAGCAGCGCGCACACCCGCGCCACGCGTGTCGTGGGTTCAGGCAGTGTGCCGTCCGGCCTTTCGCCACGCCACGAACTCGTCGTACCGCTCGAAGCGGAGCGGCGTTTCGATCGCGTCGCGGGCGAACCATCCCACGGGTTCCACCTCCGCTTCGCGCACGCGCTGTTCGGCGGACAGTTGCAGGTCGCGTCGGAGCTGTTCACTCCGTGATGCATCGAGCTCGCTGGTCAGGCGCTCGTGCGCGACGAAGCGTCGCAGCGCCTCACTGAGCACCCAGCTGCGTGACCGTCCGAGACGCGCGGCGAGCCGGTCCGCCGCGGCCAAGTCGTCTGGCGGGATGGTGATGGCGATCTTGCGTGCTGTGGTCATACCAAATCATACCATTTGCTGCCGTGGTTTACCACTGAAGAGCGTCCAACCCTCTCGGAACGCGCTGAATACCAGCGCATGCCCGATTCAAGCAGGAAAGTCAGCTCCCCGTACGTCGAGCGGTGCGGGCGCGTCGTTGCCCACACCGCCAGCGCTACGCTATCGCTCCACCGCTTGCATCACGGCGCGCGCGTCGCCTCCCAGCGCCCCCTGCCGATCACGGAATCCGGCTTGGCAGCGAGCATGATCGCTGATGTGCCGACCAATTTGTCGCCCGACATGCGACCGATGGAACGCCACATGACGTCCGGCGTCCCTTTGGGCATGGTCGCATCCTTGTACGGCTTCGAGATGCTGATCGAGCTGTCGCCGTCAATCGTGATCGTGAACATGACAGTGTCTTTAGACCCTTCCGAGACAAACTTCCCATTGCCGGAGCCATCGCCGATTGCGGTGAATCGTGCGGTTACGGAGTCGCCGGTCTCGGCCATCGACTGACCGTTCCACGTGCCTCCGATGCTCGCAAGCGTCATCGCTGGAGCGGCTGCCGCCTCCGGTGCGGCTGCCGCCGCAGCCGTCGCACTGTCGGTTGCTGGCGTTTCCTTCGACCCGCATGCCACGGCAAGAAGTGCCGCTGCCACCACACTGAGCCTTCTGTACATGTAGGCCTCCGTCTCGGTGAAGGTACGTGCGCAACGCAGAACGCACACAGGCGCCGTCCAAGAAACCTGACGACGCGTTAACATGCACCTGCGGTCCGGACAATGCGAGAACGCGTACTCCGTGAATGGTCGTCCCCTCACGCCCGCCGTAGACTTGGCTATGAAACACCCTCCCGACGTGCTGGAGACCGCGCTCGCCGATCGTTACACCCACCTGTCGCCGCTGGGCGAGGGTGGCATGGCCACGGTGTATCGCGCGCACGACGTGAAGCACGACCGCGACGTGGCCCTCAAGGTGCTGCGCCCCGAACTCGGCGAGTCGCTCGGTCGCGAGCGCTTCCTTCGGGAGATCCGGCTCGCGGCGTCGCTGACGCATCCGCACATCCTGCCGCTGCACGATTCCGGCGAAACTCACGGGCTGCTTTGGTTCACGATGCCGCTCATGGGCGGAGAGACATTGCGCGATCGCATGGCGGCGGGCCCCATGGCGCTCGACGAGGCGGTGCGGTTCGCCGGCGAAGTGGCCGATGCGCTTGATTACGCGCATCGCCACGACATCGTGCACCGCGACATCAAGCCGGAGAATATTCTCCTCCACGAAGGGCACGCGGTGGTCGCGGACTTCGGCATCGGCAAGGCACTCGTCGCCGCTTCCGAGCATGCGATGATGCACACGCAGATCGGCATCACCGTGGGTACACCGGCGTACATGAGTCCCGAGCAGGCCGCGGGCGATGACGTCGATGGTCGCAGCGACCTCTTCGCGTTGGGGTGCGTGCTCTTCGAGATGCTGACCGGCGAAGTGGCGTTCAGCGGTCCGACCGTGCAGGCCACGATCGCGCGGCGCTTCGTGCATACGCCGCCACCGGCGTACACCTTGCGCCCAGAGGTGCCGGCCGCCCTGGCGCAGCTCATCGACCGGTTGCTCGCGAAGTCGGTCGACGAACGCGTCTCCAGTGGCGCGCAGGTCGCGCAGACGTTGCGCGCGCCGGTGCTCATCACCACGCCCACGTCAGCGCCCGCCACACATACAGAGCGCTCTGTGGTTGTGCTGCCCTTTGCCAATGTGAGCCCCGATGCGGATACCGAGTACTTCAGCGATGGGCTCACCGACGAACTGATCACGGACCTCTCGCGCGTGAAGGCGCTCCGCATCATTTCGCGCACGACGGCCATGCAGTACAAGGGGAGCAGCCAAACGCTGCGCGAGATCGGGGCGGCGGTGGGAGTACGCTGGGCACTCACCGGCAGCGTCCGGCGCGCTGGCAGTGCGCTGCGCATCAGCGCGCAGTTGGTGGACGTACAACGCGACGAACCGGCGTGGGCCGAGAAGTACAGCGGCACGCTCGACGACGTGTTCGACGTGCAGGAGCGTGTATCGCGCGCCATCGTGCAGGCGCTCGACGTCGTGCTCTCGCCGCAGGAGAATGCGCAACTTGCGGCACGACCGCTGCAGGATGTGCGCGCGTTCGAGTTGTATCTCAAGGCGCGTGAGGCGTTGGGCGGCTACGACGTCGCGCGGGCGGCACCCCTCATCGCGCGCGCGGTGGAAATCGCCGGGCGCGTGCCGGTGCTCCGTGCACTTGAGGCGCTGAGCGGCATCATGCAGCTCCGCACCGGTGCCTCGCGTGACCCTGCGCTCATTGCATCCATCGAACGGGAGGCGCGCGCGCTCATCGCCGAGGCGCCCGATTTCGCGCAGGGCTACGCGCTCCTTGGCTATCTCGCCTACGAGATCGGCGATCAGGTCACCGCTGTGCAGTCGTTGCGAAGGGCCTTCGCTCTCGATTCAGCCGACACCGACATTCGCTTCTTTCTCGGAATCGCCGGGCAAGCGGGTGGGCATCCCGATGTGCGCGCCGGTCTCGCGTGGCACGCGATCGATCCGCTCTCGCCGCTCGCGCACTGTCTCGTAGCAGCGAATACGTGGTGGACCGGTCGTTTCTCGGATGGCACTCGGTACATGGAAGAGGCGGTGCGCCTTGCGCCCGCCGGCCCGATCTTCCGGTGGGGGCTCGGGAATCACTATGCGCTGCTCGGTCGCTACGACGACGCGGAGCGGCAGGTGGCGTGGCTGCACGATAATGCCATGCATTTCCCGTATACGCCGACCCTGCAGGGGCTCGTGCTGGGCGCCCTCGGCCGTCACGAGGAGGCGCTCGCCGTGCTCGACACAATCGAGATGGCGAGTCTCGACCACCATCACCTGTTTCATCTCGCCGAGTCGTACGCCGCGGCTGGGGCGGATGCCAAGGCCGTCGCGCTGACCCTGCGCGCCGTGGACATGGGCTTTCACGGGATCGCCGACTACTGCGAACGCTATTCGCCATTCTACGAACCGCTGCGTGATCGTGCCGACTTCCATGAGGCGATGGTGCGCGCCCGTGCACTCGCCGCGCGGTTCAGGGCTGCGGTGGCCGAGGCCACATCATGAGCGACTTGTCCAACCCCTCGCGCCCACCGCGCGACGACGAAATGGATGTATTCGGTGCCTCCCATCCGGGCCTCGTCCGGGAGGAGAATCAGGATCACTTCCTCATGGCCAACATCTTCAAGAAGCTGCAGGTCATGAGCACGAACGTCTCGGATGTCGGCACGCGACTGCCCGAGCAGAAGGAGCGTCTCGCCTATCTCGCGATGGTCGCCGATGGTGTCGGTGGCGGCGTCGGCGGGGCCGACGCAAGCGCGATTGCCATCGACACGACGATGCGCTATGTGGAGCACGGCCTCACGGCGTACTACAGCTCGCACGACCGCGACGGCGAGTTCACCGAGCTGCTGCAAGCCGCCGCCATGCAGGCCACCGACGCAGTCCGTGCGCATCGCGACACGCTCGGCGTGCGAGGCACCATGGCGACGACGCTCACGATGTACTTCGGTGTGTGGCCGTGGTACTACCTGTTGCAGGTAGGAGATTCGCGCTACTACGTCTGGCGGGACGGCAAGCTGTCGCAGATCACACGTGATCAGACCGTGGCGCAGGACCTGCTCGATGACGGCGTGCTCTCGAAGGCCGATGCAGCCCGCACACCGCTCGCGCACGTGCTCTCGAGCGCGATCGGCTCCGATCCCACACTGCCTGTGGTCACCCGGCTGCCCTTCGACTGGCGCAACCGGCATCTCATCTGCTCCGACGGACTCACCAAGCACGTGTCCGATGCACGCATCGCCGAGATCCTCGGCGGCATGACGAGCGCCAAGGCCGCCGCCGAGACGCTGATTCAGGAGGCACTCGACGGCGGCGGGACCGACAACATCACCGTCATCGTTGCCAAGTCCACGCCCAGCAAGCCCTGACGGCTGCGCGACCGACTATTCCGACTGGCGACCCCATAGGCTGAGTGGCACCTTCTCACCATGTTCGACCTTCCGCATCGACTCGCTGACGCACTCGGCGATCGCTATCGCCTCGACCGCGAACTCGGCGTCGGCGGCATGGCCACCGTGTATCTCGCGCACGATATCCGGCACGCGCGAGAAGTCGCCATCAAGGTGCTGCGCGCCGAACTGACCGATCTCGTGGGACGCGAGCGCTTCCTGCGGGAGATTCGGGTCGCCGCCGCACTCGGTCATCCACACATCCTGCCGCTGCTCGATTCGGGCGAAGCCGACGCGCAGCTGTTTTACGTCATGCCCGTCGTGCGCGGCGAGTCGCTGCGCACGCGACTCGAAGGCGGGCCGCTGCCGGTGGGCGACGCGGTGCGCCTCGTCGCGCAAGCCGCGCAGGCACTCGAGCATGCGCACAAGGCCGGGGTCGTGCATCGCGACATCAAGCCGGAGAACATCCTGTTGCAGGACGGGCAGGCGCTGGTGACCGACTTCGGTATCGCGCGTGCCATGGATAGTGCGCACGGCAACACGCTTACGCAGGCCGGCATGAGTGTGGGCACGCCGGCCTACATGAGCCCCGAGCAGGCGGTGGGCGAAACCGTCGACGGTCGCAGCGATCAGTATGCGCTTGGCTGTGTGCTGTACGAGTGTCTGGTGGGCGAGCCACCGTTCACCGGGCCCACCGTGCAGGCGGTCATCGCGAAACGTTTCGTGCAAACGCCGGCCGATGTGCATGCGTTGCGGGAAGGCGTGCCGCGGTCCGTCGCGCGCGCCCTGCAGCGCGCCTTGCAGCGCACGCCGATCGATCGGTTCGAATCGATGGCGGCATTCGCTGGCGCGCTGCTCGACAGCACCACCGCCTCCACGTCGACGCGTGCATCGAATGTCCCCGAGCAATCGGTCGCGGTGCTGGCCTTCGACAGCCCGAGCGGCATCGCCGACGACGAGTTCTTTGCCGACGGCATCACCGAGGAGATACTCACCGCGCTCGCGCAGCATCCCGAGCTCAAGGTTGCCGGCCGCGCGTCGAGCTTCTCGTTCAAGGGCAAGCACGTCGACCCGCGCATCATCGCCGAGCAGCTGGGCGTGCGCACGGTGCTGGAAGGCTCGGTGCGGCGGTCCCGTGATCGCGTGCGCATCACGGCGCGGCTGGTGGACGCCGAGGACGGCTACCAGATCTGGTCGGAGCGGTACGATCGCGAGCTCGAAGATGTGTTTGCGGTGCAGGACGAAATCTCCGTTACCATCGCGCAGCGTCTGCGTGCCACGCTGGCTGTGAACGCGCCGGCCCGTCGACAGCGTACCACGGCGAGTGTCGAAGCCTACGAAGCGTACCTCAAGGGGCGTGCGCTGATCTATCGGCGTGGGCGGCACATTCGGCCGGGGCTCGCCCAGATGCAGAAGGCGCTCGCGGCCGACCCCACTTACGCGCTCGCGTGGGCCGGCATCGCCGACACGTATACGTTGTTGGCCTACTATGGCTTCATGCGGGTGAACGAGGCGCGCGGCCCCGCCGCGGAGGCCTCGCAAAAGGCGCTGGAGTTCGCACCCGACCTGGCCGAGGCCAATGCCTCGCGCGGGCTGTACGAAGTGTGCCTGGCGTGGAATTGGGAGCGCGGCGAAGAGTTATTGACCCGGGCCTTCGCACTGGACCCGCATTACGTGCAGGGAGCGGCCTGGTATCACTTCTTTATTCGAGGCAATCTCTTCGGTCGGTGGCGTGAGGCAGCAGACGGCATAGCCCAGCTTGTCGCACGCGACCCACTCTCCGCATACGCGCACGGAATCGGGGCCGCCTGTGCCGGCTATGGCGGCTTCGAAGGCGAGGCACGCGTACACGCCGATCGCGCGATCGAGTTGGACCCTGATGCGTTCGTCTCGTGGCACTGCGGCCTTTGCGCGTGGGTCGCGACCGGTCCTGTCGCAAATATCCGTCGCATCGCCGATGGTGCACTGTCGTTGTCGGGCCGTGCGTTCAATACGTTGGGCCTCTTTGGCCTGTCGTGCATCCAACACGGTGACCAAGAAGGTGCGGAGCTGGTCTTTCGCGAGCTTGAGGCCCGTGCACCGCGGGAGCCGCACCTGCCGTTGCTGCTCGCGACGCTGGCCGCGCTGCTCGGACACGACGCGCGTGCCGCCAGCTGGTTCGATGCTGCTGACCGGGCGCGCGACCCGCAGCTCGTCCAATGGCTGCATGTCGACGGCTTACTTCCGGTGATGCGGGGTATGTGCGACTCGCCGCTCTTTCGGGCGTTGTTCGCGTCCAGCGGCCTCACCGCCTTTCATCGCGCGCGCGGCACCCCGGGGTGGGCATAAGCGACGTGCTCGTGCGCCGTCGGCCGACCGATGCCGCGTCCGCGTGCATTTGGCTTTGATGGCCGGTTCAGTGTCACACACATATGTCGTAAACCGTTTCTGTAATTGCGTTTGCGAACATAAGCGGTTACGTTCCGGCATGACTCGGAGATTGACCGTCGCGGAAGCAGGACGACTGGGGGGACAGCGCAGCCGCCGCCACCTCTCGGCCGAGACTGCGCGGGTCATGGTTTGCGTCCGCGAAGCGAGAAAGGCGTATCGATTCCACTATCTCCGCTGTTTCTGGTGGGCGCGCCCAGATGTGATCATCCGCGCCGACGATGTGCCGTGGGTGGCCGACGGCCTTCGCAAGCACGGTGGGCGAGAGGCCTGGCGTCAGGCGGCCCGGCTCGAGCAGTTGCTGACAGCCTCCGTGTAGCCACCAGCCACGAACGATGCCGCTCACGAACGTGCAAGCCACTGTGCTGGCGCTCTTGGCACCAAATCGTTCCAACGCGTCGTATCTGGCGGGCGGCGCAGCGCTGCACCTAGGACCCTCGGGCGAGCGCTTCAGCAACGACCTCGACTACTTCCACAGCTCCGCCGAAGCAGCGAACCGCACGTTTGCCCTCGACGCCGATCTGTTGCGGGCGGCGGGCTACCACGTGTCGGTGCTGGCTGAACATCGCGGATTCGTCAGCGCCAGCGTGGGGCGTGACGACGAGGCGACCATCATCGATTGGGCGCACGAATCCGCGTGGCGATTCCTTCCGCTCGTCACACTCGCCGGCGGCGGGGTGATGTTGCACCCGATCGATCTGGCGATCAACAAGCTCGTCGCCCTGGCCAATCGCCGAGAACCACGCGATCTCGTCGACGCCATCTTTGCCGATGCACATATCCTCCCCTTCCCGGCGTTGGTGTGGGCGGTGGTCGACAAGAATCCCGGGCTCAATCCCGCGTCCTACCTCGAGCAGTTCCGCCGCCGCACGTTGACGCCCGAAGATGCGGCGTATCTCCGGTTCACCAGGGCGTACCGCGTCGACGAAGCAGCACAGCATTTCCGCCGCATGGTCGACGCGTGCGACGCCTTCATCGCGGCCAATCATCATCGTGAACCCGGGGCGCTGCTGCAGGATCGTCGCACGAGCGCGTTCTTCCTTCCGCTGACGGACGAGGCCTGGTCCCACGCGCGCGAGCACCGCGGCGCGCTGGGTGGTGTCATTGCGCAGCCGGCCGAGTAGGGCAACAAACCGAGCCTGGTGCTAGCCGGTGATGTCTCGCCGGCGCACCTTGTTGGCAATGAACGACGTCCTCTCCCGCCTGGCCACCGCACTCGCCGACCGCTATCGCGTCGAGGGTGAACTCGGGCAGGGCGGCATGGCCACCGTGTACCGCGCGCACGACGTCCGCCACAGCCGCGACGTGGCGATCAAGGTGCTGCGCCCCGAGCTGGCGAATGCCCTCGGCGCCGACCGCTTCCTGCGCGAGATCGCGACCACCGCCACGCTGCGACACCCGCACATCCTGCCGCTCTACGACTCGGGCGACGCCGACGGGATGCTGTATTACGTCATGCCGGTCGTGGAGGGTGAGAGCCTGCGCGATCGCATCGCACGCGACGGCCGTCTGCCGATCGATGAGGCGTTGCGCATCACGAGTGAAGTGGCCAATGCGCTGGGCTACGCCCACGAGCGTGGCATCGCGCACCGCGACATCAAGCCGGAGAACATCCTCCTCGAGCGCGGGCACGCGGTAGTTGCCGACTTCGGCATTGCGCGCGCCGTGGCGGAAACCGGAAGCGAGCGGCTCACGCAGACCGGTTTCGCTGTGGGCACCCCGCTGTACATGAGCCCCGAACAGGCGGTCGGTGAGCCCAATCTCGATGGCCGCAGCGATCTGTACTCGCTCGGCTGCGTGCTGTACGAGATGCTCGCCGGGCGACCGCCGTTCACTGGCGCGACGGTCGCCGCGATCACGCAGCAGCATCTCGTGAGTGCGCCACTATTGGTGACGGCTGCGCGGCCGGAGGTCACCCCTGCGGTCGCACAGGCGCTCGCGCGCGTGCTCTCGAAAGATCCGGCCGATCGCCCGTGGCCCGCGTCGCGCTTCGTGGAGGCGCTCACGTCGTCAGCAGGCATTGCGGTCATAAATGCATCCCCGCCCGGCGCATCCACTGGTACATCGAGGCGACGTCGAACCATGGGGCTCGCCGCGGTCGCCATCGCGCTGATCGCCGCCGCGTTGGCGTTCTGGCGCGGGCGTGTGCCAGCGGCCGGAGGCCTCGTCGAAGGCACCACGGCCCCGATTGGACGCATCGCTGTGATTCCAATGGACAACCAGACCGGAGACACGGCGCAACGCTTCTTCGCGGACGGCATGACGCGTGAAGTGATCGGCGTGCTCGCCGACGCCGGTGTCCGCGTGCTCGGGTATCGCGCGGTGGCGCCGTATCACAACTCGACCCTCTCCATTCGCGACATTGCGCGCGCGCTCGGCGTCGATGCGATCGTCTCCGGCGCCGTGCTGCGCTCGGGCGATGTGGTCACGCTCTCAGCCGAATTGATCAACGCGCAGAGTGACGAAACGCTCTGGTCGCGGACCTTCGAGCGTCCGGCGGCCGACGTGATGACGCTGCAGCGCGAAGTCGCGGCGGAGATCGCGCGCGGAATCCGCGCCGGGCTCACCCCGGGCCAGACGCAGCGCCTTGCCGCCGCGCGACAGGTCAATCCACGCGCCTACGCGCAGTACCTGCTGGGGCAGGAAGCAGCCGCACTGCGAACTGCGGACGGTTTCACCCGCAGCGTGATGTACCTGAATCGCTCGCTCGCGATCGATTCCACGTATGCGCCGGCGTGGGCCACGCTTGCGATCACGAACGCGTATGCGCTCATCTACCAGACGACGCCGCGGGATACGGCGTACGCCATGGCGATGCGCGCTGCTGATCGGGCCATCGCCCTCGACCCGAGCCTTGGCGATGCGTGGTACGCGCGCGGCGTCGCACGGCTCCATGATCGCTGGGATTTCACGGGCGCATACGCCGATTTCGACTCCGCCGATGTACGCTCCGCGTCGGCGCTCGGCGCTGGAATGGCCGTATGGGCACTCTGGGAATCGGCCGACTCCTCAGCCATGTCGCGCGCGCGCGCTGGTCGAGCAGGAACCGACGACCGCGCAGTGGCGCAGCGACCTGGCATGGGGCCTGTGGGCCTCGGGCCGGGCGGATGAAGCCGTCGCGTCGGCGCGCGCCGGCATCGCCGCCGACACCGCGTTCTACGAGATATTCGACGTGTTGTCGCTCGCGCTCGCGAATCTGGGGCAACACGCGGCGGCCGACAGTGCGCACCGGCGCGCCGTGCGTGTGGCGGGCGGCGACTACTGGGTGCGCCAGGTGAACGACGGGTTCCTGGCGGGCTATCGCGGCGATACCGCCGGCGTGCGCCGCGCCTTGCGTTCGCTCGATGGCGACCCACGCTTGTCCCATCGCGCCAGCCTGCTCCTCTTGCTGGAGCAGCGTGACGAAGCCTATGCGATGTTCGACCGCGCCATCGCGGCGCGCGATCTCGATCTGCTGCAGATGCTCAACGGCATGCCGCCGATGTATCGCTTCCGCCAGGAGCCGCGCTATCAGGCGCTGCTGGCGCGCATCGGCCTGCCGGAGCGGCTGCGACGCTTGTCGCAGTCTACGCCGGTCCCAGCACCTCGGTAAAGAACGGTTCGAGGGCAATTGCGAAGGGCGCGCCCGCGCCCACTGGCTGCCACTCCAGCGTTTCTGCGTGGATGCTCGGGCGTTCCTCGCCGGGCATCCAGCGCTCGACGAGCCGGGAGTCGAGATCGATGATCCAGTACTCGATGCCTGCGCGCAGATAGCGCTCGCGCTTCACCATCCGATCGAATCGCGCCGTGCTCGGCGACAGCACTTCGACGAACAGCAGCGCTTGGGTGCGCTCCTCATACGTCCGCGGTCGTCGCCCGTCCACCAACGGCACCACGTAGAGATCCGGCTGCACGAGCGTGCGCGGGTCGAGTACCCACTCCGATGGTGCCACGAAGACGGTGCCGACGCCAGCGGGGCGCACGACCCCTTCGAGGAGGAATGCGAGAGCCGTCACCGCGCCCTGATGGGCAAGACGGGGAGTGGGGCTCACGAGCAGCACCCCGTCCACGCACTCGTATCGGTGCGACGGGTCGTCAGGGAGCGCCTGGATGTCTGCGGCGGTCCAGACGCGATCGGCGAGAGCAGGCATGGCCATAGTGTGGCAGGGCCGGGGGAAGAAAGGCAAGCGAGCACGCCTGATCGTACTTCCGGCACTGCCTCGATCTGTCATCAAAACGATGCGGGAGGGATCGAAATGTCGACTGGCGACCCCATCGGCGCAGTGGCACCTTCCCCGCATGGCCGACATCTACGCCCACCCATGACCGACGTCGTCACCCGCGTCACCGCAGCGCTCGGAGATCGCTATCAGCTCGTCCGCGAGCTGAGCGGCGGCGGCATGGCGCGCGTGTGGCTTGCTCGCGAACGTGCGCTGGGGCGCGACGTCGTCGTCAAGCTCGTCGGTGACGGAGCCGGATTGAGCGCGGAGCGGTTCGCGCGCGAGGTGCAGCTGGCGGCGCGGTTGCAGCAAGCCAACATCGTCCCGCTGCTCACTGCGGGCGATGCCGATGGTGTCCCGTACTACACCATGCCGTACGTGGACGGGCAGTCGTTGCGCGACCGGCTGGCACGTGGGCCGCTGCCGATGGCGGACGCGCTCGATGTGCTGCGTGATGTCGCACGTGCGCTGGCATACGCCCACGCGCAGGGGGTTATCCACCGCGACATCAAGCCGGAAAACATTCTGCTCTCGAGCGGCGCTGCCGTCGTGACCGACTTCGGCATCGCCAAGGCGGTGAGTGTTGCGCGTACGGCGGAGCGAAGCGCAGGCGCCGCACACGCATCGGCGATCACGCAGGCGGGCACCAGTCTTGGCACACCCGGCTACGTGGCCCCGGAACAGGCGCTCGGCGAGGCGGCCGATGCGCGGGCCGACGTCTACGCGTGGGGAGTCGTCGCCTACGAGTTGCTCGCCGCGCAACATCCGTTTGCGCATCACACCACCGCATCGAAGCTCGTGGCCGCACACTTGAGCGAGACGCCCGCGCCGCTACCCGCGACGATTCCGCGCGCGGTCGCGGCGCTGGTGGTGGAGTGTCTGGCCAAGGATCCGGATGCACGGCCCGCCCGCGCTGCGGATCTGCTGCAACGGCTCGATGATGCGCGCGCGTCTAGCTCGGCTCATGTCGGTGGGGACAACGCGTCGCGACGCGCGCGATCGACGACTGGCAATTCACGCACGCGCGCGTTGACGATCGGTGCGCTCGCATTGTCCGTCGTCGTCATCGGTGCAGTGATCGTGCGTCAGCGATCCGTAGCTGCAGCAACGGCCACGGCATCGACCGCACGCACGGTCGTCGTCATGCCCTTCGAGAATCTGGGCAATGCGCAGGACGCGTATTTCGCGTCGGGTGTGAGCGACGAGATCGCGGGACAGCTGGCGCGGTTGCCGGGTATCCAGGTGATCGGCCGCGATGGTGTGCAGAGCGCGAAAGCGGCCGGGCGGCCCGCGCTCGACGTCGCGCGCGAGCTCGGCGCGGCGTGGGTGTTGAGCGGGTCGGTGCGCTGGGCGCGCGAGTCCGCTGCGCAAGGCGGCGTCGTCGACGGGTCTACGCGCGTGCGCATCGTCCCGGTGCTGCTCAACGTGCAGAGCGGCGCGCAGGTGTGGGGCGAACCGTTGGAGGAGCGCCTGACCGACGTGTTTCGTGTGCAGGGCGCGGTGGCGGAGCGCGTCGCGACGGCGCTGTCGGTCACGCTCACCGGTGGACAGCGTGCCTCGCTGCAGCGCGCCGAGAGCCAGAATGCGGCGGCACGCGACGCACAGTTGCTCGGTCGCAATTTGCTCCGGCAACGCGGGTTGGCCAATCTCCTGCGGGCGGAGGCGCAGTTCGCGCGGGCCGTGGCGCTCGATTCGGGATACGCGCGCGCGTGGGCCGGATTATCGGAAACGATTCTGGTGCGGCGGCTGTACGGCGACACGACGGAATCGATGGCCGCCGGCCTCGCCCGCGCCGAACTGGCCGCACAGCGCGCCGTACAACTCGACTCCACGCTGCCGGAGGTCCGGTTGGCGGTCGCCCGCACCCTACAGCGGCAGTTTCGACTGCGTGAGGCCCTCGCCGAATCGGAACGCGCCATCGCGCTCGATTCCTCCAACGGACTCGCGTGGTTGCTACGTGCGGAGACGTTCAGTGGACTTGGGAGAGTTGCCGAGGCACAGGGAGCCGGTCGCCGCGCCATGGCGAGCGATCCGTTCTCCGCCGTCTCACTCATGTTCACCGCGACCACGTATTTCGCACTCGGTCAGCTAGACAGCGCCGAGGCGCTGAACCGGCGAGCGGTGGAGCTCGATCCGGCAGAGCCATACTGGCGGCACGCGCATGCCGTCACGCTCTCCGCGCTGGGCCGCCTGCGCGAAGCCAATGCCGAATGTCGCTTCAGTGCTGACAAGGCGAAGCTGTGCGAATTGGGGTGGGGCGTGGAGCTTGCGCAGCCTGAGCCGCGCTCGAGGCTGCGGTCTGAACTCGACGGTCTGGCCGGTACGCGAAACAACAACGTCGCGATGTGGGGGGCGCTCGGATACGCGCGGCTGGGCGAACTCGACTCGGCCTTCTCGCGCGTGAGCGCCGCGATCGAGAATCGCGACGATGCCTGGCACTACTGGAGCCCCTATCTCGAAACGACCCCGATGGGGAAGGATCCACGATGGGAGCGGATCGTTGTCGGCATGCGACGGCGGTAGCGGCGACGCAGGCGGTCAGCGCGACATCGCACGCTCGAGGTCCGTGCGCATGAAGTCGTCGCCTTTGTACAGGAGCGGCACTCCACGCGACTTGGCCAGCGCGTAACTGAAGACATCGCCGAAGTTGAGTGCCGCGGGATGACCACTCCCACGACCGTACGCCACGAACGCCCCATACGCGATTTCTACTTGCCGCGTATCTGGCGAGACCATCTCGAACGCGGGCTGCCTCAGGATGTCGTCGAGCAGGATGACACCAGGTTGTCCTTTCCGCCCATGCACGACCATACGCGCCTCCACCACCGACATAGCGCTCACGAGAGTGCGACCCGAGGCGCGTACGATGTCGAGGAACGCGTCACGCTCGGGTTCATCGAAGACGATCGCGAGCAGCGCCGAGGTGTCGGCGGCAATCACGTCGGCAGCCCGGCGTCGTCCCAATGCAGAGGATCGAACGCGTCCGGCCGGTCAGGCAAGCGATCGAACTGCGCCAGCAGAGCGTCGATCCGGTCCCCGCGTTCGATCGCCAACTCGGCGGCGAGTCGATCGACCGCGCGTTCGACGAGCGCCGTCTTGGTGAGGCCTGTGGCGCGGGCCAGCCGCTCGACTTTTTCGACGACGATGGGATTGGCGATTTGCAGGGGCATAATCTGATAATTACATATTGATGATCAATATACAAGCGACACAGTCAGTGCTGGGACATGGCCACGCCCTATTCTGGGGCACAACGGAGCACCTAGTGCCAGAATGCCTCCCGTACTTCCGTATTTATGGGTATATTGGTTGCATGAAAACCACGATCGAGCTGGACGACGATCTGTATCGGCGCGTCAAGGTGAAGAGCGCCATGGAGGGCAGGACTGTCCGAGAGGTGGCCACGTCCCTCTTCCAGCAGTGGGCTGACGGGGCAATGCCCGCGGGACAGGATCCGCAGAATTCTCAAGGCGCCGGTGCTGCGCCGGATACTGACGCGCGCCGACGGCGGGAACTGTGGTTGGCCGATTTCCACGCCCTCGGCCAGGAGCTTGGGCCCGCCGACGCCGGTGACAGCGTGGTCGAGCAGCTGCTCGACGACCGTCAGTCGCGCGAACCCTAGGGGGTGGTCGTCACGCAAGGACGCGCGGTCACGCTCGATGCGTCAGTCTGGATCGCGGCACTCCGCGCCGACGAACCGTCTCACGTGGTGTCGGTGCGTGTGATGGAGCGGTTGCTTGAAGACCGCATCCCGCTGATCGAACCGACGCTCTTTCCGGTTGAGGTGGCGGCTGCCATTCGTCGTCGTACCGGCGACATGGCGCGTGCCGAACGGGCAGTACGGCAGGTCATCACTCTCGAGACGCTTTCGCTCGTTGACATCACCGATGCTGTGGCGGCGGACGCTGCACGCCTCGCCGTGCACGTCGGACTGCGGGGCGCCGATGCGTGTTACGTCGCGGTCGCTCGACGCGAACAGAGCATACTCGTCACGCTCGATGAAGAGCTCGTGCGGCGTGTTGGTACCCTCGCAGACGTGGTGACGCCATCCGCGTGGTTGTCGCGCGTACAGCGATAGCGACCGCTTTGTGAGCGAGCGGCCGGCGAGCGGCCGGCGATCGGCCGGCGGTCAAACCAGCAGACCGTCGATGCGATGCCGAATGGTGGCGTTCGCCACCTCGATAGCGGAGATTCTCGGTCATGGAATTTGCCGTGCTCGATCGCCTTCGCTCCGCCCTCGCTGACCGCTACCGCGTCGACGCGGAACTCGGGCGCGGCGGCATGGCCACCGTGTATCTCGCGCACGACCTGCGGCACGAGCGCGACGTCGCCATCAAGGTCCTCCATCCCGACCTCGGTGCCGCGCTTGGCGGCGAGCGGTTCCTGGCCGAGATCCGCACGACGGCCAAGCTCCAGCATCCGCACATCCTGCCGTTGCTCGACTCGGGGGACGCAGGGACGGGGATCCTCTGGTATGCGATGCCCTACGTGCGGGGCGAGACGCTGCGCGCGCAACTCGAACGCGAGCGTCAGCTACCGGTGGACGACGCCGTCCTGCTCGCGCGCGAAGTGGCCGATGCGCTGCAGCATGCGCACGCGCAAGGCATCATCCATCGCGACATCAAGCCCGAGAACATCCTGCTGCAGGACGGGCACGCGCTCGTCGCCGACTTCGGCATTGCGCTCGCGGTGCAGAGTGCGGGTGGCGCACGCATGACACAGACCGGCTTGAGCCTCGGCACGCCACAGTACATGAGCCCCGAGCAGGCAATGGGCGAGCGTACCATCGATGCGCGCAGCGACATCTATGCGCTGGGTGCCGTGACCTACGAGATGCTCGCGGGCGAGCCGCCATTTACCGGGCCTACGGTGCAGGTCATCGTCGCGACGGTGCTGAGCGAACGCCCGGTGCCGCTCGCGACCATTCGCGACACGGTGCCGCTGCACGTCGAAGTGGCGGTGCTGCGCGCGCTTGCCAAACTGCCCGCCGACCGCTTCGCCAGCGCCGCGGCGTTCGCGGCGGCACTGACCGAGCGTACGACGCACCCTGCGTATGCTCCAGCCATCACGCAAAAGCGGCGCTGGCTTGGGGTCGCCGGCGCCACCGTCGCCGCGCTTGCGATTGGCGTCTTCGGTGGCGCGCGACTCCGCTCCAATACTGCGGTGGGCCCGGTGGAATACGACGTCGGGCTCCCCGAAAGCGCCGCGTTCCGCGGCGTGCTCCTCACAGGGGGCGTGTTGTCGCCGTTCGGGCTCGCGATCTCTCCTGACGGCAGCACCGTCGTGTATCAGACGACGCGTGGGGACCATAGCGAGCTCTGGCTTCGCAGCCTGCAAGATGGCACGCTGCGTTCCATCGAGGGCACCACCAACGGGATTCAGCCCGCACTTTCCCCCGACGGCACCCGCGTCGCGTTCATTCGGGCGAGTTCACGCGACTGGACCGTCGAGGTGGTGAGGCTCTCCGGCGGGACGGCGGCAGTGCTGGGGCGCGGGACGGCGGGCGTTGCGATGCAATGGCTCGCCGACGGACGACTGCTGCTCGTCGAAGGCGATGGGACGGCCTTGCGCACGATCGACCCTGCGACGGGCGCGACCACGAAACGCGCCATCCCGTACTGCGTCCTGCCCTCACTCATCCCCGGCACCGCCGCGCTGCTCTGCGGGGGCGGCGGTAACCGGACGGCATACATCGTGGATTCGGCGGCGGCCACCGCGACATCGTCGCCCACGGACCGTGGATGGGTGGGCCGGCAAGTCATGCGAATCGGCAACGACACGGCGTTCGTGTTCGGGACGGACTTCCGCATCGTGGACGGCCGATATGTCACGTACATGCAGCAGGGCGATCTCATGGCCGCGCCGTTCGACGCCAAGGCGGGGCGCATCGGCCGGCCGGTTCGCATGCGCTCGGGCATCGGGCGCACGACGTACTACGCCGGCGGAACGTACGCAGTGGCGAAGAGCGGTACGCTCGTCTACGCCGAGGGGCCGCGGCAGAGCGTCGGCGTGTTGGTGCGCGCGAGCCCGCAGGGTCTCGATACCTTGCCCCTGCCACCGGACTCCTACATCACCTTTGCCCTCGAGCCGGGCGGGCGGCGGCTCGCCTCGGTCGTGGAGGGGCGCGAGGGCGACGAGTTACGCATTCACGACCTGACCACGGGCAAGTCCGCCCTCTGGACGCGGGCTGGGTACCTCAGCGCCCCGATTTGGAGCCCCACCGGCGGGCGCATCGCCTTCGGCGGGTCTGATACTGTCTTCGTCGGCGATCCGGACGGGACGGCGCTCCCTCTCCCGGCGTTCGCTGCGCCTAGCTGGGAGGTCTTCAACTGGCTCCCGGGCGACCAGCTCGTAGGTGGGTCATGGGCGCACCGGCGCGCGGAAGTCGCCCGACTCGGAACGCCGGCCCCTGGCGCGCCGAACCTCGGCTCGCCGCGCGCCACCGTCGACTCGCTCTTCGGCGACGCCGCATTCCCGCGGGTCTCCCCCGACGGGCGATGGATCGCGTACAACAACTACGAGCTCACCCGTCTGTGGCTCGAGCCGTTCCCGCGCACCGGCCATCGCTGGGAGATTGCGGCGGGCCCACGTGAAGAGCCGCACTGGATCTCGCCCACGGAGATCGTCTATACCGCCTATGATCCTACCGTCGGATTCGAGCGCGCACGCATCGATCCAACCGCGGCGGATCCGATCGTGGAACGCACCCGCTGGATCGACGCACCGCGGATGATCTCCACCGCCGGCCCGTCGGCAATGGTCACCGGCGACGGCCGTATCGTGTACGTGCAGGGCGCACCGTAGGCACCGGTGCGCTACTTCCGCGTGGTACCGAACTGGGTGGCGCAGATGAAGCGCGCGGTGGACGACGCCAACAGGTGAGTAAGCCGGAGACGCTCGCACGCGTGCGCAGCGCGTCGTGCGCAAGGAAAATGGCCGCCAAGCTCCTGCAGCTTGGCGGCCATTTTCGTAGGTCGGATCGGCTCAGTTCTTGATGACCAGCACGTTGAATGCGTGGCCTGGCGCGACGTAGCTCGTGCCGATGGGGAAGTTGTACTCGAAGCGGATGCGCCACTTGGCAATGCCGCTGTCGTAGAAGACGTAGAAACCCTTGACCGCGCGGTAAGCGACATCGCCCGGCGCTGAGACACGCGTCACGATCAGGATGGCGTCCGGATCACCGTTCGTCATCGGGTTGTCGATGGTCACGGTCGTGATGTCGGCGACTGGCACCCCATTCACCTTGAACGCCGCCGTTGGCGTGTTGAAGCCGGCACCCGTCACGCGCACTGCGCCCTTCTGAATGTTGAGCGCCGCGCCGGTCGTGTTGAGATTCTCGGCGCGTACGCCGGCGGCATTTTCATCGACACCAAGCGAATAGCCGTGCACGCCCACGTTCGTGGTGCTGCGCGCGTAGATGGCGGAATTCCCTGCGGACTCGAAAGTGCTGGCGCGCCCCGTGCCCGTCTGCTTCACCCAGAAGAGAGGCGAGGCGGTGGTCATGACGGGGCTCACATACGGAAGCGTGAGTGAGCCGGATGGTCCGGCGGGTCCCATCGGCCCTGTCGCTCCCGTCGCTCCCGCCGGCCCAACCGGACCGGCAGGCCCCGCGATGCTCCACGTCTCCTTCACGTGCGAACCACTGGTGCAGTTGAGTGGTGTGTTCGCAACGCCGACGCGATACATGGAACCTGACGTCTTGGCGTAGCAGGCAGAGACGCTCTGCGCGGATGCAGCGCGCACGGAGAACAGCGAAGCCACCGCAGCAGCGGCAACGAGCAGGGGCGAACGAGGGATGACGGAAATCATATGTGGAATCTCGATGGGATGGATGAATGAGCGAAGCGGAGGGGTCGGCGAGCGATTACAGACGGTTTTCGAGCACGAGCCGGATCACGCCCAGTTCGGCGGACGCGTCGCCGTTGTCGGAATGCGTGACCGCGTCGAGCAGCGTGAGCCCCACGGCAGCGTGCCTGCGCACGTCGTCGGTCGCTCCTTGGCTGGCCAGCTGCTGCAATCGGCGCACGTGCACCGTGAGGGCATTGCTGCCGGGCAGATCACCGATGCTCGGCAGGACGCGATCGAGCAGATCGGCGAGATCTTCGGTGTCGCTCGGTCCGCTGGACTCGGCGGCGACAGTTGAGGACATGACAGCAGCGGGGACCGGCGCCGGTGCCTCCGGCGCGACTGGCGATCGGTCACCGCAGGCCGTCAGCACCCCGGCGCAGAGCACCAGTGGAAGCAGGGGAAGACGTGCATGCAGGGGAGACATGATCGATTCTGGATGAGGGCAAACGCTCGTCGACCGGTCGCGGCGGAAGTGCGGCGGCGATCGACAAGGGCCAACCTAGACCGGCCCCTCAACCAGAAATCAACGAAAAGTCTTCCGGCCAATGCGTTGCGGTGCATTGACTTACGAAACTCGAGCAAGACGGCGGGTGCTCGCGCACCGACCGGAGACCGGTGGTTGCCGTTCATTGGACTGCAGCGTAGCCTTTCCGGCACCAATGGTAGAGCTTCGCACACTCGGCACCCTCGCCGTGACGCTTCGCGACGGACGGACGCCCAGTCCGTCGGCGATGCAGCCGCGGCGCCTGGCATTGCTCGTGTGCATCGCGCGAAGCGGCGAACGAGGCATCGCACGCGACCGGCTGGCCACGATGTTCTGGCCCGACGCCGACGAGGAAGCCGCGCGACGTGGGGTCACGCAATCTTTGTACGGATTGCGCACGGGGCTCGACGAAGCGGAGCTGATCCTCGGGGTGCAGGAACTTCGCCTCAACCCGGACGTCGCCCGATGCGATGTCATCGAGTTCGAATCGGCGCTTGCGGCGCGGCAGGACGAACGTGCGGCCACCCTGTTCGCCGGCCCGTTTCTCGACGGCTTTCGCGTGCCGAACGCTCCCGAATTCGACCGCTGGATGGAGGAGACACGCAGCACCCTGTCTGGTCGTCACGAGGCGGTGCTGGAGCGACTCGCGAAGCGTGCCACGGAAGGCGGCGATCACCTCGCAGCCGCTGATTGGTGGCGACGCCGAGCCACCGGCGATCCGTTGAACGCGCGCGTGGCGGTAGAGCTGATGCGCGCACTGGCGGCAAGCGGTGATCGCAGCGGTGCGCTCGCCCATGCGCGTGTGCACGGCGCACTCGTCGAGCAGGAGCTGGGCGTCGCACCAGACGCGTCGGTGCTGCGCGCGATCGAGACACTGCGTGAGACGCCGCTCGACACACGGACGATCACGCCGCCGTTCGTGCCACCCGCCGAGCCGGTGCCGGCGGCGCTGTCCGCCCCTGCGTCGACATTGCCTTCACCGGCGGCGGACGTCGTGCCGACGGTCGTCGTACCAGCAGCTACACCGCCAGTGGTACCGGCAACGACGCAGGTGACGACACCGATGGGCCAACCTCGTCGGAAAATCAGCGGAGCACTCGCGCTTGCCGGCGCCGCACTGCTCGTCGCTGCCGTCGCATTCGGCGGAAGAGGGTGGTTGCAACGTTCATCGGAGACGCTGCACCTCGGCGCGCCGCAACGCGTGAGCTTCGACGAAGGGCTGGAGCTCGATGCGGACATCAGCCCCGATGGCACGCAGGTCGCGTACGTCGCAGGAGAAACGGGGAGCCTGCGACTCTACGTGCGCCAGCGCGGCGGAAGTCGTGCGGTACCAGTGCTGAACGAGCTCGCGTACACGAGCACAGGCGATCTGCGCCGGCCACGCTGGTCTCCCGACGGTCAGCAGCTCCTCTATCAGGGAGGGCGCGGGATCTGGACGGTGCCCGCGCTCGGAGGTACACCGCGTCCGCTCGTCGAGGTGCCCGAATCGCCGAACGCGGAAGCGGCGTATGCTACGTGGTCGCCCGACGGAAAGTCGATCGCCTGGGTCCTCGACGATACGCTGTTCACCGGCGCCATCGATGCGATCGGCGACCGACGGAACTGGCAGGCGCACGATGCCAGAGGCGAGATGCATTCGCTCTCGTGGTCTCCCGACGGGACGTGGATCGCCTTCGTCGTCGGCAACGTCGCCTTTCTCTACCGCGCGCTCGGAAATCTCGCGCCGAGCGAGGTGCGGCTCACGCGCGCGCGTTGCGACATTCGGCGCGAGCGGTGCAGGTCGCAGACGCTACTCGAGCCGAAGTCGCTCCAGCAGAGCCCTGTGTGGCGCAGTCCCAGCGAACTGCTGTACGTCTCGGGTGAAGGCGGTGTTCGCGACATCTTCGCGATCACGGTGAACCCTGATGGTACACGCGATGGATCGCCGCGTCGCGTGACGACCGGCAGCGATGCGGCGAGCGTGACGGTCGCTGCCGACGGAAACACGATCGCCTACTCCACGTTGCGCTTCACGTCGAACGTATGGTCGCTCGCGCTCGACCGACCGACGCCGCTGGCATTGAACGACGCGGTGCGCGTGACGAGTGGGGTGCAATCCGTCGAAGGACTCGATGTGACCGCAGACGGCACGATGCTCGTGTTCGACGCCGATCGTGCGGGCCAGCAGGACATTTTCACGCTGCCGTTGAACGAGGGCCACGCTGCACGGACGGAAGCGGATCGCATCGTGGATGCGCCGGCGGACGATTTTCACCCGGTGTGGTCGCCGGACGGTCGCTGGATCGCCTATTACACATTTC
Organism: Gemmatimonas sp.; assembly: GCA_035638935.1. Classification (GTDB taxonomy): domain Bacteria; phylum Gemmatimonadota; class Gemmatimonadetes; order Gemmatimonadales; family Gemmatimonadaceae; genus Gemmatimonas. The sequence goes on from DASQZA010000081.1 coordinate 22,289, forward strand.
GTGACGGTGTTCGTCGCGCAGCCGTGGTGTCGTCGCAGGGCGGCAGCCCGCAGCTGGTGCATCCCGACGGCGAGAACCTGGAACAGTACTCTCCGCTCTGGACGCGTGATGGTGCCGCGCTGGTGTACTCTCGGCGGCTGCCGACCATCACCCAACTCTTCGAAGCACGGCGACTTGGGGACAGGTCGTGGGCGCCCGAGCGTCAGGTCACGACACTCGGTGGAACAGAAGCCAGCTTCGCCGATGATGGCCGCGTGGCGTACTACGCGAACCCCACTGACATGTGGATGATGGATTCCACGCGCATGGAGGCCACTCGGCGCCCGATCATGCCCCGCGCCGATGGATCGACCCACGGACTCACCGTGCAGTTCGCGCGCATCTCCGCGGATGGGCGCACGCTTCTCGTCAAAGGGAATGATGCGAAGGGGCACGGCTTCTGGGTGTGTCCGCTGGCGTCGGGCCCACCGAGGCTGATCGTGCGACTCGACGACACACAACGCCCGTCGGTACGCGCAGAGTTCGCCACAGATGGCCGGTATCTCTACTTCACCCGCATGGAACGACAGGCCGACATCTGGTCGGTGGACCTCCAAAAGCAGTAGGGTGCGCGCCAGGCGCCAGCGGCCTGATTATGGTAGCGCCCGCCTCGTCGACCGTGGATATTCTCGTCAATGGAATTCTCCGGGCACGATCGCCTTCGCACCGCCCTCGCCGATCGTTACCGCGTCGAGCGCGAACTCGGTGCCGGCGGCATGGCGACCGTGTATCTCGCGCACGACCTGCGACACGAACGCGATGTCGCCATCAAGGTGCTGCACCCCGACTTGGGCGCGGCACTCGGTGGTGATCGTTTCCTCAGCGAGATCCGAACGACGGCGCGATTGCAGCATCCGCACATCCTGCCGCTGCTCGACTCGGGTGCTGCCGACGGCCTGCTGTACTACGTGATGCCGCTGGTGCGCGGGGAGACGTTGCGCGCGCGACTCGACCGTGAACGTCAGCTCCCCATCGACGATGCGGTGCGTATCGCACGCGAAGTGGCCAGCGCGCTCGAACACGCGCACAAGCAGGGCGTGATCCACCGCGACATCAAGCCCGAGAACATCCTGTTGCAGGATGGCGCAGCAGTCGTCGCCGACTTCGGGATCGCGCTCGCGGTGCAGCAGGCCGGCGGTGCGCGCATGACGCAGACCGGGCTCTCGCTCGGCACGCCCCAGTACATGAGCCCCGAACAGGCCACCGGCGAGCGAGTGATCGATGCCCGCAGCGATGTGTACGCGCTTGCGGCCGTGACCTACGAGATGCTGGCCGGCGAGCCGCCGTTCACGGGGCCCAGCGTGCAGGCGATCGTCTCGCGCCTCATGACCGAGGAACCACGCGCGTTGACCGTGCAGCGCCGCGCCGTGCCGCCGGGCGTCGAAGCAGCTGTGCTCCGGGGGCTCGAAAAGCTGCCGGCCGATCGTTTTGCGACGGCGGGCGACTTCGGTACCGCGCTCGACATGCGCACGACGACAGTGAGCGCCGGTGTGCGCGCCACGAACCGTCCAGGGTTACGTTGGCTCATAGGCGCGCTCGCGGCGACCACGCTCGTTTGCGCAAGCCTCGCCGCATGGAGCTTGACGCGCGTGCGCGCAGCGCGCGAAGTCGTGCGCTACCGGCTCGTGGCCGACTCGGTCTCGGCGGAGCGCACATGGACGGGTGACGTGAACATCTCGCCCGACGGCACGCTCATCACCCGGCGCGGTGGTCCCGGTGAACGTATTCTCGTGCGGCGTCGTGATGCGCTGGGGTTCACGGTACTCGACGGAACCGAAGGGGCAATGGGTGTGGTGTTCTCGCCGGACGGATCGCGGCTGGCATTCTATCAGGAAGGGCGCCTGGCAACGATGCCGGTGGGTGGTGGCCAACTCACGATCATTGCGGACTCGATGATCTCGCCGGAGACGGTGGCATGGTCTTCCGACGGGCGCATCTATCGGGGCTCGCCCAGGGGCGCACTCACCATCACGCGCTGCCCGGAAACGGATTGCACGCGACCTGAACCGTTCAGTGTGCTGGATACCGCGGTAGGCGAAATGACGCACATGCACGCCGATGTATCGGTCGATGGCAGTGCGGTGCTGTTCCAGGCGGAGTTCGTGAACGGCACGCGCACGATCATGTACCAGCGAGCCGATGCGCGCACGCACCGCACGGTCACGAATGGCGTGCGCGCACGCTTCGTCGGACGCACGCATCTGCTGTACACGACCACTGATGGCAAGCTGTGGGTGGCACCATTCGATGCGAAGGAGGGCACCCTTACGGGGGAACCGCGTCTCGTCGCCGAGAACCTCCCACAAAGCGTCATCGGCGCGGTGGACTTCGCGGTGTCGGCGACCGGCACGCTGCTCTTCTCCGAAGAGCGGGGCGGCGCCGAGCGGGAGCTCGTGTGGGTCACCCGCGACGGTCAGGCCACCCCGTTCGACTCCACGTGGCGAGCGGCGTTCAGCTCGCCCACCCTCTCTCGTGACGGGCAGAAGCTGGCGGTGGCGATTCGCGAGGGATCCCGCTCGAGCATCTGGACTCGCCGCACCGGAGGTCAACCGATTCGCCTTACGACGGGGCAGAATGCAAGTGAGCCGGCGTGGAGTCCGGATGGCCGCGTCGTGACGTTTCTCGCCGCGGCCGATCGCTCGAATACCGGCAATGTGTGGCGTCAACCGGTGGATGGTGGGGACGTTGCGCGCCTCATGGTACGAAGCGTTCGCCCGCTCTCGGAGCAGGTGTGGCTGCCGGACGGGAGCGGTCTCGTCATGCGCACGACCACTGCATCGCCGGGCGCAGGCGATCTCGTCGCGACGTCCTCTCTTGCCGACTCGCTGGCGACGCCGCTGCTGTCCACGCCGTCGTCCGAATACTCGCCGGCCATTTCGCCGGATGGACAATGGCTCGCGTTCTCCTCCAACGTGTCTGGCCGGTTCGAGGTCTACGTCGCGCCGCGCGCAAACCCGCAGGCTGCCCGCGTGCTGGTCTCGTCAGGAGGCGGTAGTTCGCCGCGTTGGGCCCCAGACGGCCGTGCCCTGTACTACCTCAACACCATGTCCGAACTCATCGAGGCGCGACTGGTGACCACTCCGTTTCTCCGTGTGGATGCAACGCGGCCACTGATCGATGCGCGATCGTACGTGCAGACATCGCTGTCGCGACGCAGCTACGATGTGGCCCCCGACGGTCGTTTCCTGTTCATCCGTCGGGCAGGGAACGCCGAGGCGGGAAGCATGGTGGTCGTCGAACATTGGGCGCACGAGCTGGACGCGTCGCGGAAACGCTGAACCGCATGTGCTCCACATGTTTGCATGTTGTGCACATGTCGAAGATCATCCAGATTCGCCATGTGCCCGATCGCCTGTATCGGCAGCTGATGGTCTCTCCTTCTTTGACGACTGCCGCCGCCGAGTAGACTCGGCGCCCCCGCCGAGCGTAGCTTCTCGATACCGCCGGATGACAACGCGCTGACGCCACGACCCAGCGTGTGACCATGACGAGAATTCGAACCCGACGCCGGAGCCTTCCACGCATGCTCACCCGATCCGACGTGACCGCCGAGGAGTTGTTCGGCTACGAGATCCCGGGCAAGCGCGTCGAACTGGTGCGCGGGCAACTCGTCGTGCGCGAGCCTGCCAGTTTTCATCACGGCGAGCTGTCGCTGCGCATCGGTGTAGCGCTTGCCAATCATCTCGAGCGCGAGCGTCAGCGCGAAGGGTGGCCGCGAATGCGCGGCCGTCTCGCGACAGCCGATCCAGGCTTCACGCTCGCGCGCCGACCTGACACCGTGCGAGCGCCGGATGTCGCGTACGTCTCGCGCGAGCGGTTCAGCGGGCCGATGCCCGACGGCTACCCGGAACTCGCGCCCGACCTCGCCGTCGAGGTTCGCTCGCCGGGCGACCGCGCCGGGGAGCTGCTTGCCAAGGTGGGCGATTGGCTGTCGGCGGGCACGCAGCTCGTCTGGGTAGTGGAACCGGCGCGCGGTACGGTTACGGTGTACCGCGCCGACGGGTCGGTGCGTGTGTGTTCCAGCGGGGATGTGCTCGAGGGCGAGGCGCTGCTGCCGGGATTCTCGATGCCGCTGCCGGTGCTGTTCGCGGAGAGCTGACCGGTACTGTTCGCGGAGACCTGAGTGGACACCGGACAGCCGACGCGGCTGCAACGGCTACCGTTGCACTCCGGATTGCCTTACTTTATAGTAAGGAAACGAATCAGAAGAAAGGGACATGAGTACCGCGACAGTGACGTCGAAAGGGCAGATCACGATTCCGGCGGATGTCCGAAGACGGCTCGGACTCGAGTCAGGCGACCGCGTGGAATTCGTCGAGGTCGACGGGGGATTCACCCTGAAGGTGGCCAATGATGACATCCGCGCTCTCAAGGGGCTGCTGCGCGTGCCCGCCAAGCCCGTCAGCATCGAACAGATGAATGCCGTCATCCGCCGGCGCGGTAGCACGCGGTGATCGGACTCGATACGAATGTGATCGTGCGGTATCTGGCACAGGACGACCGAGCACAGTCAGCCCTCGCGACCACGCTGATCGAGACGCAGTGCACAGCCGACTCTCCGGGCTTCGTGGGGTTGGTCGTCCTAGCCGAGGTCGTCTGGGTTTGCGAGGGCGCGTACGATGCCTCGCGCGCCGACATCGCGGAGCTCGTCCGGCGTATCCTGAGCAGTCGACAGTTGGTGGTGCAGGACGCCGAGGTGGTCTGGCAGGCCCTCCGTCAGTTCGAGTCGGCGCGCGCCGACTTTGCCGACTGTCTCATTTCCCGCACCGCCGATGCCGCGGGCTGCCGCGCCACCATGTCCTTCGATCGACGCACCGGCATGACGCTGCTGCGATAGGCCTCGCGCGGCGGATCGATCAGGCATCACGCGTTCGTTGCAGTACCCCGCCCGTACGACTGGCGACCCCATCGGTCGGATGGCACCTTGTCCGCATGCCCGACCTCCCGAATCGCCTCACCACCGCCCTCGCCGATCGCTACCGCATGGAGCGTGAACTCGGTGCCGGTGGTATGGCGACCGTGTACCTCGCGCACGACCTGCGGCACGAACGCGACGTCGCAATCAAGGTGCTGCATCCGGACCTCGGCGCCGCGCTCGGCGGCGAGCGGTTCCTGAGCGAGATCCGCACCACGGCGCGGTTGCAGCATCCCCACATCCTGCCGCTGCTCGACAGCGGGGAAGCGGACACGCTGCTGTACTACGTGATGCCGCTCGTGCGCGGCGAAACGTTGCGCACGAGACTCGAACGCGAGCGGCAGTTGCCAGTCTCCGATGCATTGCGCATCGCGCGCGAAGTGGCCGACGCACTGCAGCATGCACACGCGCAGGGGATCGTCCACCGCGACATCAAGCCCGAGAACATCCTGCTGCAGGACGGGCACGCGCTCGTGGCCGACTTCGGCATTGCACTCGCAGTGCAGAGTGCCGGCGGCGCACGCATGACGCAGACGGGACTCTCGCTCGGCACGCCGCAGTACATGAGTCCTGAGCAGGCGATGGGGGAACGCACCATCGACGCGCGCAGCGACATCTATGCGCTCGGGGCGGTGACCTACGAGATGCTCGTCGGCGAAGCGCCATTCACCGGACCCTCGGTGCAGGCCATCGTCGCCCGGGTGCTCACGGAAGAGCCGCGTCACATCAGCGCGCAACGCAAGGCGGTGCCGGAAGGTGTCAGCCACGCGGTCATGCGCGCCCTCGAGAAGTTGCCGGCCGATCGCTTCGAGAACGCAAAGGCATTCGCGGACGCGCTCTCGAATCCGGCGTTCGCGCACGCCACGACCGGAACGTTCACGGATCAACGTCCGACAACATCAAGGGCGTCGCGCCTGATCGCGGGCGGCGGACTGGCGTTCGGTGCTGTAGGCCTCGCGACAGGGCTCTGGGCGTGGTGGCACGTGCGTGCCACGCCGGAAGCGCCCGTGGTGCCGCTCACCCTCGACGTGCCCAGCGGCAATCCCGACCTCGCGCGCTTCGCGGTTTCGCACGACGGCACCCGCTTCGTCATCAGCGTAAATGACGGACTCGCGGTGCGTGATGCCGGGGAGCGCAGTTATCGCGTGCTTCCGGGTACCGGAGACGCCGAGTCGCCCTCCTTTTCGCCGGACGATGCATGGATCCTCTTCCATGTGCGTGGACAGTTGCGGAAGATCGCGGTGTCCGGCGGGTCACCAGCGGCCATCATGCGCTCCGACTCGCTCCTCGCCGGGCGCGTGCGCTGGGGGGACGACGGCTCCATCGTGTTCGAGGCGCGCGACGGCATCTATCGCATTGCGCCGGGCGAGCGCGACGCGAGACTGCTGACGAATGCCGGGACGCCTCGTGCGCCGCGGGTGACTCCCGATGGCCGCGGCGTTCTCTACATCGATCTCCAGCGTGGATCGCGGCTGATGTACCATGACCTCGCCACGGACACCGCGTACACGGTGTTGGAGGAGTCGTCGGAGGCGGAGCTGCTTCCCAGTGGCCATCTCCTGTACACGCTCCCGGGCGGTGGCCTGTACGGGGCGCGCTTTGACGCGTCGACGCGTACCGTCACGGGGGCACCAGTGCTCATCACGGCGGACATGGAGCCCAACAGCGTGCTGGCGCCGTTTACGGTGACGAGAACGGGTACGCTCGTGTACCGCGCTGGTGTCGAGCCTGAATATCGCGTGCTCGCACGCAATGCCGCGGGCGCTTTGGACACGCTGCCGATCGTGCCGCGCGTGCTCTCCTTCACGCGGTTCTCTCCCGACGGGCGAACGCTCGCCCTCACGACCGGAGCCGCGCGCGGTGCAGCACGCCTCGTGTCGCTGTATGACATGACCACGGGGACCATCACGCAGTTCACGCGCAGTGGCAGCGGCGGCCATGCGCCCATCTGGTCGCCCGACGGAACCCGCCTCGCCTTCACCGAAGAGGGCGTCGACACCGATGCCGAAGATCTCTTCGTGCAACCGATCGATCGGAGTTCGCCGCCGGCGCGCATGGCCCGCCTGCCGAATGATCAGCACGCCACAGCGTGGCCGGACGACACCACGCTGGTGTTCTCGTCCAACAACGTGCTGCAGGTGGTGGGTGGCGGGTCGGGTGCGTCGATCGGGTCGAACGCGAACGTGTCCATCGTGAATCCGCGCGCCCCAGGCACCGTGCGGCCCTACCTCGTGGCCGAATGGAATCAGTCCGACGTGACCGTCTCGCCTGATGGTGCGTGGGCGGCCGTCACATCGAACGAGTCGGGCACACCGGAAGTCGTGGTGCGGCGTTTTCCGTTGGCGACAGCGGGTGGCATGTGGAAGGTGTCGAGCAACGGGGGGCAGCGCCCACGGTGGAGTGGCGACGGGCGTACGGTCTACTACCAGTCGCTCGACAACACGACGCTTCGCGGGGTGCGCGTCACCGCGAGCGGCACGTCGTTGACAGTGGGCGAGGCGGTGACCGTACTGTCCGACCCCGGGCTTGGACCGGCGTGGGATGTCGATCGCTTATCCGGCCGCCTCGTGGTGACGCGCCGCGTGAGCGGTGATGGCGCGCGCATCGTGGTGGTGCAGCACTGGCTGTCGCAGTTCGAACGGAACATGAAAGAGCAGCCGAAGTGAATCGCGACATCATGCAGCGACTGCGCGCCGCACTGGCCGACCGCTACCACGTCGCGAACAAACTCGGCGCCGGCGGCATGGCCACGGTCTATCGCGCGCACGACGTCAAGCACGCTCGGGACGTCGCGATCAAGGTGCTGCACCCCGATCTCGGCGCGGCACTCGGCGGCGAGCGGTTCCTGAGCGAAATCCGCACGACGGCGCGCCTGCAGCATCCGCATGTCCTGCCGTTGCTCGACAGCGGTGACGCCGACGGGCTCCTGTACTATGTGATGCCGCTCGTCACCGGCGAAACGCTGCGTGCACGTCTGGAGCGCGATCAGCAGCTACCCGTCGATGACGCGATGCTGATCGCCCGCGAGGTTGCCGACGCCCTCGGGTATGCGCACGGGCTCGGCGTGATTCATCGAGATATCAAGCCGGAGAACATCCTGCTGCGCGACGGACATGCGGTCGTTGCGGATTTCGGCATCGCACTCGCGGTGCAGACAGCTGGCGGCGCGCGCATGACGCAGACGGGATTGTCGCTCGGTACTCCGCAATACATGTCGCCGGAACAGGCGATGGGTGAGCGCACGATCGATGCGCGCTCCGATCTCTATGCGCTCGCAGCCGTGACGTACGAGATGCTCGTCGGTGAGCCGCCGTTCACGGGGCCCACGGTGCAGGCAATCGTCGCGCGCATCCTCACGGAGGAGCCGCGGAGTGTGCTCGCGCAACGCAAGGCGGTGCCGGAGGCGGTCAGTCACGCCGTCATGCGCGCCCTGGAGAAGTTGCCGGCCGACCGCTTCTCGAGTGCCGCAGAATTCACCGCGGCGCTGCGTGGCGATGGGCCCGCACCAACGAGGGTATCGCCGGCGGTGCGGGTACGCAGGCAGGGCGTGCCCGTCTGGGCCCTGGCCGTGGTGAGCATCGCGATGTTTGCGATCGGTGCGCTACTCATGAACGTGTTGCGCGGGAACCCTGTGGGCCGTGGGTCTGTCCGGAATCTTGCGATCGCGTTGCCCGACTCGATGCGGGTGGCGTTCAACGGAACTGCAGAGACGCCGGGAGGACAGGGCTCGGTCACCATCAGTGCGGATGGAAGGCGGATCGCGTGGGTGGGCGTAGCGGGCGGCGGCGGTGCAGGGGTGCGGCTGTATGTCCGCGACGTGGATTCGTACGCGATCACGGCCGTCCCCGGCAGCGACGGGGCGTATGCGCCGGTGTTGTCCGACGACGGTGCGCGTCTCGCGTACTTCAGTGGCTCCGAGTTCCGTGAGGTGAATCTTGCCAGAAGCGAAACACGCGTACTCGCGCGCGGTCTGATGAGCACGTATGGAGCGTCGTACGTCGGCAGCGACAGCCTCCTGGTCGCCACGGAAACGGGACTGCTGACGCTGACGGCGTCTGGGGGCACCACCAGGAAGCTCCCAGTACCAAGAGTGGCGGGCGTATCGCCGGGACCGATCACGTTTCCGCGCACTGCGGCAGGTATGCGGTACGCGGTAGGTCTCGCACGCGGTGGGCCACTGCTGGTGGTGTCCTTGGCCGACGGCGCGACCCGCATGATCCGTCCCTTTGCCGGCGACACGGCGGCGGGAATTGCTGGGGATGCGCCGAAGGTCATCGGAGGGCGCCTCTACTGGCACGTGCGGGATGCGGTGATGTCAGCGCAGTTCGATGCCAGCGGCGCGCGCATTACATCGGAGCCGATGGTGGTATCAACTGGCGTTCGTGGCGACGTTCTGGGCGCCGCTGACTTCGACGTGGCCAACGATGGCACCATGGTATTCGTACCGGGCGCCGACGCCGCCGTTGGTCATCTCGCGTTGCTCGATCGCCAGGGTGGTGTCGACACGATTGCGGTGCCGCCGGCGGATTACGCGGGGTTCGACCTGTCGCCTGATGGACGGTCGCTGCTCACCAAGTCCATCTCCTCCGCAGGAGTGACCGAACTCCGAGTGTTCGATCTGGTACGAGGTGTCGGCACGCTTGTCGATGTCGGGGTCGGCGACGTCAGTCAGCCCGGCTGGCTCGCCGATAGCCGTTCGCTGTTGGTCTCGGTAGCACCCGGAGGACTCGCCTCAGCGCGCCTGCTCCGCGTCGCGACGGATGGGCGCGCGCGAACGGATACGATCATGCCCGGTGGACTCGACCGATACGCCGTGTCGCACGGCGGCCGCGTGGTGATTGCACAGGTCACACGCAATCGATCCCCGAACCGCTATCTCACGGCTGACGTGGGCGTGGACACTAAACTGTATGCGAGCCAGGACGGGGGCACATTCACCGAGCTCCCGTCGCTGCGTGGCATGTTGACGCCTTCCGTCTCATCGGATGGTCGCTGGGTCACGTACGAGCGATATCAGAACGACGACGCGACGATCTTCGTGGAGCGGTTCCCGCTCGACGGCCGTCCGATACGCGTACCTGGTCGGGGCTACGAAGCCTATCTGTCTCCCAAAGGCGACAAGCTGTTCTACCGGACGGGCGCGGGCATCATGCAGGTGCCGCTCACCTTCACGCGTGATGGTGTGACGATGGGTGAGCCGACGATGTGGGTGACATTCCCGTTTGCCGACTTCATGGGGCGCGCTTACAAGATCGCCTCCGATGAACGCGTTCTGGTGAAGCTGTTGCCGAGCACGAAGCCACAGGCGGAAATCCGGGTGGTGATGCGCCCGCAGTAGGGCGCTCGGGCGTCGAGTCAGCTATCCTTCCGCCTGCCTGGCGCCCAAACGCGTCTCAGCGCGTCGTGTCGAGGGCCTCCAAAGCGGCGACGTCGGCCAAGTCCTGAGGACGTCCCGTTGCCCGCTTGTTGACGAGCAGGTCGGCGCGCGAAAGGATCGCAACCGGAATGGTATCCAGCGTACCGACGTTCCGACGCGCCCAAGCCTCGTCGAAGTCGACGCCCCATAGTTACGTCAGCAAATCGATGCGATTCGGTGCGCGCCCCAACTGAATGACCCGGTCGTCAGCGGTGAAATCGGCGACGGTCAGTCGCGGATATCCGTGAAACGCAACCGCGTGGCCACCGACCACCAGAAACTCAACCTGGTGCGCGATCAAAGATTCGAGCAACTCGCGCAAGTCCGCGTCCAGCATCTCCCAGTCGCTCCCGGTAAGTCTGGTGCAGCCGCAACGCGCGATCGAGGCGCAATTGCGGTGAAAGCTGCCGCAGCTCGGCACGATCCGCCGCCGCAGCCAGCTCGTGGGAAGCATGAATGACGACGACTCGATCCATGGGATGAATATACCGACGCGAGGTGATGAACGCTCTCCTCCGGCGGAGTCGCGGGCCATCCCGGTGCCCGTGCGTACGTCCACATGTATATCTTCGGCGGATGACAACGATGGAAACTGTCAGGATTGCACTCGCGAACATCACCTACGGGGTGACGCCGGACGACGCGGTGTCGCGCGCGCAGGCAGCAATCGAACGCGCGGCGGCGGAGGGTGCGTTCGTCATCTGTTTTCCCGAGTGCTACGTGCCGGGATACCGTTGGCCCGGTCGAACGGTTCCGCCACCGGACGCCGCGTTTCTGCACGGTGCGTGGGAGGCGATCGGCGCGACCGCTTCATCCGCTGGCGTCGCCGTCGTGCTCGGAACCGAACGTCTCGTGGATGGTGCACCGCGCATCACCGCGCTCGTCATCGATCGTGACGGCACGCAGCTGGGATTTCAGGACAAGGCGCAGCTCGATCCCTCCGAGGAGGGCACATACGTGCCGGGACACGGGCGGCACGTCTTTCAGGTGGGCCCGCTGACGTTTGGCGTCGTGATCTGCCACGAGGGGTGGCGCTATCCGGAGACGGTACGATGGGCCGCGGCGCGCGGCGCGCACGTGGTGTTTCATCCGCACTACGGTGAAGCCGAATCGCAAAGCTATCGTCCGACGGAGTTCGCGGATCCACTCAATACGTTTCATGAAAAAGCGATGCTCTGCCGCGCCGCGGAGAATAGCTGCTACTTCGCAAGCGTGAACTGCGCGAGCGAAGGTTCTCCCACGACATCTGCAGTCGTCCGTCCCGACGGCACCGTGCTGGTGTGGCAGCCGTATGGGAAGGACGGGTTGCTCATCGCCGACATTTATCTGAGCGAAGCGACGGGCCTGCTCGCCGTGCGTTGCCGGCCGACATAGCCGCAGCGTGCGCTGCTGCTGGG
>DASQZA010000082.1:0-5654 GCA_035638935.1 Gemmatimonas sp.
CTCGCCGAGCTGCTTGATGCCGCTCGCGGTGATCGTGTAGTAGCGTGCCTGCCGGCCCGTCGGTGACTCGGCCCATCGCGACTTGACGAAGCCTTTGTTCTGCAGGCGTTCGAGTGCGGGGTAGAGCGAGCCCTGCTCGACCGAGAGGACATCCTGCGACAGCCCGGCGATGTGCTGGGCGATGCCGTATCCGTGCATCGACTGCACGGTGAGCGTCTGCAGGACCAGCATGTCGAGCGTGCCCTTGAGCAGCTCGCGGCGTTCGGAGACCGGCTTGGCCACGGGGGACTGGCTGGGGACAGATAGGTAGAATGTCTACCTATCATGGGTAGAAGATCTACACATCGCCCCGGCACGTCAAGCCTGCTCCAGGCTCGGGCCGATACCGGTGCTAGTCCTGGAAGGGGTGCCCGGATTCCCGCGCGAAGCGGCGGAGGTCGTCGAACAGCGCATCGATGTCACCGAGCATCGCCACGGATTCGTCGACGTCCGCCTGCAGCGCGTTGCGCTCGGCGGCACCGGGCGTGATGCCGGTTTTCGCCTCGAGCTCTCTGCTCTCCTTGACGGCGCGAGTCTGCGACTCGCGGACCGCGTCGATCTCACCCGACAGCTTCCGCATCGCGTCGGCCAGCGGCACACCGAGCGCCGGGGCCTTGGAGTCGATGCGTGGGGGATCGACGCGGTTGAGCACGTCCTCGAGACGCGCGATGAGCGCAGCCGCCCGTTCATGTTGGCGTGCCAGTATCGTGCGGGCCGCACTGATGCCGGCGTTTGGTGATTCCACGTGATCTCGGATGCAACGTGCAGACGAACGGCTGTACACCCTTCGGCGTCGAATGGAGCAGGCAGCCACGGTACCGAGCGATGATACGTGACCGTGACAGCCGGCGACAGTGCCGGGACATGGTGGACTGGTGCATGCGGGGTGGAGGTCGGATACAGGTTCGTACCCGTGGCAGTTCGCCGCGCTAGCCTTCGTCATGCCTGATTCCGATAGCATCCTCGACCGCGACACGCTCGGCGCATTTTGCCGTCATATGCACGTCACGTTACCGGGCGCAGCCGTTGGGCCGCTGGCCGGACTGACGTTCGGCCTGAAGGACATCTATGACATCGCGGGGCACCGCACCGGCTTCGGCAGCCCGGACTGGCTCGCGACGCACGATGTTGCGGGCACGACGTCGTCTGTCGCGACGCGCCTGCTGAACGCCGGAGCGACCATGGTGGGACGCACGCACACGGAAGAGATGGCGTTCAGCCTCACCGGCGAGAATGCGCACTACGGCACACCGGTGAATGTCGCCGCGCCCGGCCGGATTCCGGGAGGCTCGTCGAGTGGGTCGGCGGCAGCGGTTGTAGGATCGCTCGTCGACTTTGCAATCGGCAGTGACACGGGAGGATCGGTGCGCGCGCCGGCGAGTTTCTGCGGCGTGTATGGTATGCGTCCGACGCACGGGCGAATCGCGCTCGATGGCGTATTGCCGCTCGCACCGAATTTCGATACGTGCGGATGGTTTGCGCGCGATGCAGAGCTGCTTGAGCGCGTTGGACCAGTGTTGTTGGATCGTGCGGTGACACCTGACGCAGAATCCGATGCTAGCCATGGCGCAGCACCGCGGCCGGGGCCATTGCTGATTGCCGAGGATGCTTTCGCACTGGCGATGCCTCATGCCGCTGTCGCACTTCGATCGGTCGTGCACCGTGTCGCTGCATTGCTTGGCGAGCCGCGCTCGGTCGTTGTGAGCGCCGACGGGCTATCGCAGTGGTTCGAGACCTTTCGTGTGTTGCAGTTCGACGACATACGTCGAACTCACGGCGCATGGGTGGAACGGGTGAAACCACGCTTCGGGCCGCAGATCGCGCCACGCTTCGCTGCCGTGATGGCGACGGATCCGCGCGACGCCGAACGAATGCGTCCGGTACACGCGCGGATTCAGGTGTCGCTCGATGAGTTGCTTGCGGACAACGCCGTGCTATTGCTGCCGACGATGCCCGATATCGCGCCACTGTTGAATTCGCCGCTTACGCAAACGGTGACATTTCGCGAACGCTCGCTTGCACTGCTGTGCATCGCGGGGCTTGGTGGGTTGCCGCAGGTCAGCCTGCCGTTTGCGTCGCATGATGGATGCCCGCTCGGGCTGTCGCTGATTGCCGGACGCGGCAATGACGAAATGCTGTTGGCGACTGCAGCAGCGCTTTCGCGCGCCAGAACAACCTGACCCTCTGGGCTGGCTTAGGGATGCAAAACGGGAGCGTCGCAGTTACGACGCTCCCGTTTCAAGCATTACGAATGCAACTCCAGGTTCAGCGACAACAGCGGAGACTCGCGATCAGTTGCCCTTCAGCACCATTGCGACTGCCCTGGTTTTGAACGTCGTTCCCAATGGGAATGGGTTGATGTTGCTCACCTGCGTCGCAAAACAGTTCTTGCCGCCGGCGTTGTACAGGACGCTGGCGCTGGTAGGTGTGGACACGAGTTTCAGCGTGACCATGATATTCGGGCCATTCGGGGCACCGACGATAGGCGTCGGGAGCACGAACGTGACCGGCGCGTTCTCGCTGGCGTTACCACGCAGTGTGACGTTCACCCTGGTCTTCACCGGGGCTGACAACAGCGGATTGAAGGTCCCGCTCTGCGTGCTCATTTCGACGCCGTACGTGATCGCACCGCTGGCAGCGCCGGTGACGCCGAAATACAGCTGAATCGAACGCAAAGTCTTGCCGTTGCCGGGGCCAGACATCCAGAAGGCAGCATACCCATTCGCACCGTTGATCGCATCGCGCTGTCCTCCGATGGGGCAGGAGTTCAGCACGGTGAGCGCCGGGCTGTTGCCAGTCGCCGTGAAGTACACGGCCTGCTCGGGACTGCTCCCGGCAATCGTCGCCTTGAGCTCGTTCGCGCCGTCACCGACTGTCCATACGGTGGACGTCGTACCGTTGGCACCGGTGATCGAGGATGCCGGCGTTGCGACACCCGCGCTGCTCTGCTGCGCCGCCCAGTTCACCGTTGCACCCGAGACCTCGTTGCCCTGCTGATCTTTCACGCGAACGGTCGGGTTGAGGGGCACGTTCGAACCGGCCGCGACTGTCTGCCCGCTGCCGGAGACAATCTCGATCGTCCTCGCAGCGCTTGCAACGACCGCAAACGGCGCCGATGCCGCACCCGTGACAGCGCCGAAGCTCGGCACGAGCGTGTAGCCCGCGGCAGCCTTGTTGATCGTGAGACTAAAGCTCGCCACACCATTGACGGCAGTCGCTGTCACGCTCGTCGGTCCAACGAGGGCCGGCGGGACGGGCGCGAAGGTGTTCTGGCTGAGGGTCAGCGTGACAGTGCCGTTGAAGGCGAACACACGCTCGCCATTCTTGTCGCGTACTTCGATGGTTGCGCCGAACGGTGCGCCCGCCGTCTGCGTTGCCGCCGGCGCCGTCGTGAACACCAGCTGCGACGGCGGATTTGCGGTGGCCGTGAATGTCGCCGTGCCGCCGTTGTCGAACACGACACCTGGCAACGCATCGCCGCCCACGCTCGCCACAGCCTGAAGCGAGTTGGCGCCGGGCGTCGTCCCGAGCTTCCAGCAGACACTCGCGCGTCCAAGTGCACCGGTTACGGTGCTCGCGGTGCTGCCGAACAGCGAACCACAGTTGTCAAGCAGTGCCGCGCCGGAGGTGTTCGGCGTGATGGAGCCACCACCCGAGAGCACCGTCCATGCAACCGGCACACCTGCGAGCAGCGTCCCCTTGAAGGTGCTTACGGTTAGCACTGGGCGACACGAGACGAGCGAACCGATCGCCGCTTCGAATGAGGTCGTGGCACACGGATCGACGAGCAGGGCCGCGTCACTCGACGTGGCAGATGCCAGCAATCCGGCCGCGCGGATGAACTCCTTCACCGTGCCACCGACACCACCGGCGAATGCTTCCACTTCTCCGTCGACGGGCGCGAAGGGGCTGAACTCCTTGACCGTACCGCCTACGCCACCGGCAAACGACGATAGGTCGAGCTCATCTGCGGCTGCTGCGGTCACTCGCTCAGCCGACAGCGCAGACAGACCGAGTGCCTTGGATTCCGGGGCTACCACATCGTCGCAGACTAGCGAGATGCCCTCGGCCTTTGGAACTCTGCGATCTTCAAGCACTGCTCGGGTGCTGTAGGACACACCGTGGCCCAGTCGCAATCGATTCTGCGTGAACAGAAACTTCGGAGCTGTGGCACACACGCCAACGGTGGCAATGACCCCATTCGCGCCCCCGACAAACGGATTCGTCACTTCGGCGAATGCTTCGATGCTGACGAATCCTGGATACTGATCGAGCTTTGTATTGAGCGGCGGTGCAAGCAGCTTCTTGATCACGACGAGCGTCGGCACGGTCACCGGAAACTGCGCGAACTTGATGCCGACCGTGCGGTCCTCGTTGTACACGACCTGTTCCAAGTCTGCCGGCTCGATGAACTCGCTGTTCGCCGGATCCGTGACGGGAATGTTCAACCCGACGTAGCAGAACACGGCTGTCGCGAAAGCGCCGACGGCGGGCTGACCACCTGGTAGCGGAATCTCCTCGTTCTTCGCGAACGTGAATCCGACGATGTCGTACGCCCTCTCCTTGGCGGCAACCAACTTGTTGCGGTCAACTTCCTTCTTGAGCGCGCCAAGCTTGCCGAGCACCGACTGCGCGTCTGGAGATCCCTCGCCAAACGCCGCATTGGCCAAAACGACGAGCTGCTCATAGGAGCACGTCGTGGTAGTGTTCGCCTGCGGGCCACGCGGCGTATCCACGCGGGCTTCCGGACGAGTCGTATCACCACAAGCCGCGAGGAGAGTCACTCCGGCAACAACAAACGCTCTAACAATTTTGCGGGTCATACCGACCCTCCGTATTCATGCGTAGCAACATTGATCAGAAGAGTCGTCGCAATTGTGCGCTGCCTCACCCGATCCAGTGATCTACACGGTCGTAGATAACATGCGCCTTTTTCCGCGAATCGCAATGGTGATCTGCGTCATTCTGTAACATGGAATGCCGGTAGCGCTACGGGGTCGCGCCGACGACCGCTTTAAAGGAGGAGTTCGCCTGAATCGGCCTGAACCACCACCCCGGCTCATCTCGAAGGGTCGTCGCCCGCTCCGGATTCGCCCCCACATAGGCCTTGAGCAGGCGAACGGCGTCGGTCGTGTCGCCAAGCGTCGTATAGACGAACGCGCCCAGATAAGCCGCATCGCGAGCCGGGTCGAGGGTCGCATCGCTCTCCGAACGCTTCGCCAGACGGCGCGCACTGTCGGCAAGCGCCGGCGTCGCCTTGCTCGCGCGCGAGAGCACGGCCGCCATCAGCATGTCCGCAAAATGCCGCTCGGCCTCCTTGCCATCGGTCGGCGCCATCGTCACGAGCGTATCGGCGAGACGCCAGGCCATTGCCAGGTCCACATTGGTCGCGCGCGTCGTCGTCATCAGGTAGAGCTGGCACCGCTTCGAACGTGCATCGTTCGGAAAACGCTCGCCCAATTGCGAGCAGTACTGGTCGGCCGCGTCGAACTGGCCGATGTCGTACGACGCGTTGAACAAGCGGCCGAGCACCACGTTCGCATTCGAGAGGAACTCGTCGGCTTCCATCGCGCGCTTGGCGGCGAGCAGCACGTCGTTCGTCGACGTCGTCGGCA
>DASQZA010000083.1:0-5240 GCA_035638935.1 Gemmatimonas sp.
CACGGATTGCGGAACTCACCTTCTTCGCCGTTTCGCTATCCAGCGCCATCTTGAGCTTGATCTCGCTGCGCAGGATCTCGTGACTGCCCGGCACCGGCTCGCCGATTTCGAGATTCTTCACCGAGACGCCGCGTTTGATCAACTTGCCGCGAAGCACGTCGAGCAATGCTTCCATGCGCATCTCGCCCTCGGCTTCGTACTTGATGATGCTGTCGGCGCGCTTGAAGTCGATCAGGACGTGCGAGCCCTTGAAGTCGAAGCGCTGCGCGACCTCCTTCTGCGCCTGGTTCACGGCATTGTCGACTTCCTGCAAGTCGCAGCCAGTCGTCACGTCGAACGAGTAGGTGGAAGCCATGGGTCGGGCGGTGAGGTCAGCCGGAGCGGTGAGCCGAAACGATCAGCCGAGGAAGCTTTCGAGCGACTTGCTGCGCGATACGTGACGCAGGCGCGAGAGCGCCTTTTCCTTGATCTGGCGCACCCGTTCCCGGGTGATGCCGAGCTGGCTGCCGATCTCCTCGAGCGTCATCGGCTCGGTGCCGTCGATGCCGAAATAGAGCCGGAGTATCTTGGCTTCGCGCTCCTTCAAGCTGCACAGCGAATCCTCGATCGCCTCCGTCAGCGCCTTCTCGAACGTCTGCTCGTCCGGTGTCGGATTGACCGTGTCGGCAAGGTAGTCGAGCAGGCGATTGTCTTCGCCGGGCGTGAGCGGCGCATCGAGCGACAGGTGCACCTGCGAGATGGACATCGTCTTCGCGACTTCTTCCTCGGTGATGTCCATGCCCTCCGCGATCTCTGCATGCGTCGCTTCGCGACCGAGCTCCTGCAACAGTGAGTTCGCGCGCTTGCCGATGCGATGCAGCGTGCCGGCGCGGTTGAGCGGTACGCGCACGATACGGGACTGTTCGGCGAGTGCCTGCAGGATCGCCTGCCGGATCCACCACACGGCGTACGAGATGAACTTGATGCCCTTCGTCTCGTCGAACTTGTGGGCGGCGCGGATCAGGCCAAGGTTGCCCTCGTTGATCAGGTCGGAGAGCGACACGCCCTGGTTCTGGTACTTCTTCGCGACACTCACCACGAAACGGAGGTTCGATCGCACGAGCTTATCGAGTGCTTCCTGATCACCGACGCGGATCCGGCGCGCCAGTTCTGCTTCCTCTTCACGCGAGATCAGCGGATACGCGCTGATGTCACGGAGGTACTGATCGAGGGACCCTTCCTCGTACGACGAAGCCTTCTTCTTCGTGCTGGTTACGGCCATGTGGACAGCGGCTTGGCAGGTCGGTGCGGGACGCGGCGGGAACGACGTGTTCCTGTGCGGCGGGATGGGCGGGGGCGTGCTTCGAAAAGAATACTAACTCCGGTCACCCGAGTACCGGAACCGCGTCAACGAACCACGCTACCGACACGTGCCCAGCGGATGCGTGTGAGCCATGGCGCAGTGGTAGCGGAATCCGGCGTGAAGCTATAATAGACGACGAGTGGAGTCCCGCGCAGCAGGCTGTCCGGCACGAATCCCCAGTAGCGACTGTCGAGCGAATTGTCGCGGTTATCGCCGAGCACGAACATGTGCTTGGCTGGCACGACGATGGGGCCCCAGTTGTTGCGGGATGGACGGTAGACATCGTAATCCATGGCGACGTTGGCCACCTGGTCCGCGCCCACGGGCGTGGCTTGCGCAGTGTTCACCAGATAGCTGCGCTGCCAGCGAAAGTCATCGTTGAGCGGATCGACGCCGGGATCCGTGTGCACCACATACTGTTCCGACAGCGCCATACCGTTGCGCTCCAGGACACCGGCATGCATGGACAGCGTATCGCCCGGCAGGCCGACGAGGCGTTTGACGAAATTCTTGCTGGGATCGACCGGCCACTCGAAGACCACTACGTCGCCGTGCTTCGGTGTGCGAAGCGCCGGAAGCCGAGTGCGGGAGAGGGGGATTTCCGCGCCGTACACCAACTTGTTCACGAGCAGGAAGTCGCCGACCAGCAGCGTGCGCTCCATGCTGCCTGACGGGATCTTGTACGCTTCCACGAGAAACGCGCGTAACACGAGGAAGAGCAGCACCGCCGCGGGAATGACCTTGGCCCACTCCCACAGCCACGACAACCCGACGCCACCCGCTGCGCGCCGTCCGTTGGCGGCCCGCAGCGCGGCGGAGCGCGACGCCTCGTCGCGCTCTGATACGAGCACCGGTGCCGTCACCGGCACCGGTTCGGAGTGAGTGGTTTCCCGACCGTCCATCGCTGTTCCGGCCCTGCTAGAGATCCTGATAGTTGTCGATCTGCGCGCGCTGGAGCACCCCTGAGTAATCCACGTAACCCACCTTGGTTTCCGAATAGAACTCGTAGACTTCCCAGCCGCCTTCACGGTGGCCGTTCCCCGTCTGCTTTACACCGCCGAACGGCAGGTGTGCTTCGGCGCCGATGGTCGGGGCGTTCACGTACGTGATGCCGTTGTCCAGATCCTGCAGCGCGCGAAACGCGACGTTCACGCTCGACGTGTACACGGAAGACGACAAGCCATAGCGAACGTCATTGTTCACCGTGAACGCCTCGTCGACATTCGCGACGCGGATCACCGACAGCACCGGGCCGAAAATCTCCTCCTGCTCGAGCCGCGAGCCAGCCGTCACGTCGGTGAAGATCGTGGGTTCAAAGAAGAAGCCACGATCGAGTGCGCCGCCAGTCGCGCGCGCGCCACCAGTCACGAGCGTTGCACCCTGGCTCCGACCGACTTCGATGTATTCCTCGACCTTGGTGCGCGACGCGTCGTGGATGAGCGGGCCCACGTCCGTACCGGCCACGCGCCCATCGCCCAGACGCAACGCTCGCGCGCGCTCCGTGAGCCGTGCGACGAAGCGGTCGTGGATGCCGTCCTGCAGGATCAGCCGGCTCGTCGCCGTGCAGCGTTGCCCCGTGGTGCCGAACGCCCCCCAGAGCACACCGTCGAGGGCAAGGTCGAGATTTGCATCGTCCAGCACGATCTGCGCATTCTTGCCGCCCATCTCGAGCGACAGACGCTTGTGCATGCGGCCGCACGTCTCGCCGACGAAGCGACCCGTTTCGGTCGAGCCCGTGAACGAGATCACGGGCACACCGGGATGTTCGACGATCGCCTTGCCGACCGTTTCTCCCATTCCGTGCACGAGCTGCACGACATGCGGTGGCAGGCCGGCCTCGAGCAGAATCTCCACCAGCACCGTCGACGTGTGCGGAACGTCCTCGGCGGGCTTGAGAATGATGCTGTTCCCACACAAGAGTGACGGGAACGCCTTCCAGGTCGGAATCGCGAGCGGAAAATTGAATGGAGTGATCAGCCCGCAGACACCGATCGGTCGGCGCATGGTCATCGCCCACTTGGCGCTCAGCTCGCTCGGCACGGTATGTCCGAACAGGCGGCGTCCTTCGGTAGCGGCGTAGTACGCGGTGTCGATGCCTTCCTGGACATCGCCCCGAGTTTCCGCGAGTGGCTTTCCCATCTCGCGCGTCATGAGCGACGCGATCTCTTCCTTGCGCGCCATCATCAGGTCGCCGACGCGACGGAGAATGTCGCCGCGCGCTGGCGCCGGCATGCGCTTCCATTCGTCGAAGCCGCGCTGTGCGCTCTCGACGGCGCGGTTCACGTCTTCCACGCCCGACGCCGGAAACATGCCGATCATGTCGTCCTGATCAGCCGGGTTGCGATTCTCGAAATATTCGCCGGTCGCCGGCGCCACCCACTCGCCGCCGATGTAGTTCTTGAAGTTCGTAGTCATGCGCGAAAGGTAGACGATGGGCGCGAGCGCAGGCCTCAGACGTCCGGCGCAAGGCGTCAGAGGTCGTGCTCGCCGGGCTACGGCGTGCCTGGCGTCACGGTCGGCGGTGTTGCGGCGGGCGGAGCCGCCGACGGTGACTGTCCCGCAGGGAGCGGCGTCGATGCTGGTGGCGCAGTGAGGGGTGGAAGTCCTTCACACGACCATCCCGCAGCACGCTCGGCAGTGGGAATCGCGTATCCGATCCGCGGCAATGTTTCGCGCGCGCCGAGCGCGAGACCCCAGCCAACGACGAGCAGTGACGCGAGATGTGCGAGCCCGAGCCGATGCCGCCACGTTCCCGCCGCGCTCCACACACCGAGCAGCGTGACCGCGCCGGTGGCAGCGGTGAATCCGACGAGCGGAAGTCCGCACTGCGCTGGCCACGGCCAGAACATCAGCCCCGCCGCCGCCGCAACTGCGACGCTCACCTTGAGCCAGCTCGCCCAAGGCCCCGCAGCTGGTCGTGGCGTTGCGCCCGCAACCGTGCCCGCAACCGTGCCCGCAGCCGCGCTCGGCTTGGCCGTCGCCGCCGGTGCCATCGGCTTACCCGGGAGCGCCTTCGCACTTCCAGCCGCCGGCGCCAACGCAGCGCGCTGATCGGCGAGCAGTTGCTCGTCGGAGATGGACGAGAGCTGCTTGTCGATCTTCGCCAGTTCAGCGTCCCAGTTACGATCGCTCATGCGGGTACACTCTCTCGTGTCAGCCCATACCGTTCGATCTTCTTGTACAGGTTTGACCGCGGCATATCCAGCGCGCGTGCCGTTTCCGACACGTTCCAGTCGAACGCGCGCAGTTTTGCCACCAGGAATGCGCGCTCCGCTTCCTGCTTGAACTCCTCGAACGTCGTGCAGTCGACGAGCGCACCAAGACCGGCGGGTTCCGCGGCGCGCTTGCCAACGAGCCGTTCGACGTCGCTCACGCCGATCGTCGGCCCGCTTGCGAGAATGACCAGCCGTTCCACGGTGTTGCGTAGCTCACGCACGTTGCCTGGCCACTCCAACGCGGCGAGCGCGCGAATCGCGTCGTCCGTGATGCCTCGTCCGGGCAACCCGTCACGCGCACCGAACTGCTGGAGGAAATGTACGACGAGCTGCTCGATGTCCTCGCGACGCTCGCGCAATGGCGGCACCGTGATGGGCACCACGTTGAGGCGATAGAACAGATCCTCGCGAAAGCGGCCCACTGCGATCTCACCTTCGAGGTCCTTGTTGGTGGCTGCAAGCACTCGGACATCGACCTGGACCGGTTTCGTGCCCCCGATGCGCGTGACGACGCCGTCCTGCAGCACGCGCAGAACCTTGGCCTGTGCGGAGAGCGACATGTCGCCGATTTCGTCGAGGAACAGTGTCCCGCCATCGGCCTGCTCGAACTTGCCGGCGCGATCGCTGATGGCACCCGTGAACGAGCCCTTCATATGGCCGAACAGTTCGCTCTCGATCAGCTC
>DASQZA010000084.1:0-22034 GCA_035638935.1 Gemmatimonas sp.
TGCGCATTCATGCGGAGATGCGGACATCGCTTGGTCTGTCCATCCGGTTACGCGATGACCGGCGGTACGAACCTGGCCCGGTGCCGCCTGCGGGAGCTAATGCCCCCGCGCGCGAGTGCGGCTGCGACCCATGCGCGACAGTTCGCTATCGGCCCCGCCGTCCCAGTCGTTGACTCATGGTACATAGGTGCGTCGTCTCGTCAGCGAGGACTCGTCGACCGCGCACCGTCGGCGGCGCCACAGCGCCCGGCACCGCCGACGAGCACGCAATGGCGGATCCGCTTACGTGACTGACAACTGCCGCACCGCGTCGCGCACTGCCACATAGTTCTCGGCGTCGAGACGATAGGCGAGTTCGTCGAGCGACACCGAGAGGACAGTGCCGTCGATGGGACGGCCGTCAATGGCCGCCGCCGCCTCCAAGACGAGCTGCTCGCCGGTACACCACGTGCCACGTGCGAGGAGGCGCCCGTAGTCGATGTCGGGCTGTCGGCGAATGCTGTCGACCCAAACCTCTTGGCATTTGAAGATCGGTGCGTCCATCAAAAGCGCGCGTGCGATCTGGTGGCGGCGGATCGCCGCGGGAGACGATGTCGGACGTGCCATGTGGGAATTCTCGGTGGGGAGGGCGGTGGCGGGCGGTGTCTGAGCTCGAAAGCCAGCCGGGTGGCGCGCTGACGGGCTGCCCGCGCATAACGTCTCGCCGCGTGCCCCAGACACCGGGGCGCGCGGCCTAGACACACAGGTGGCCGGGCGTTCGCGCAGCGCCAAGAGGGATTGCCCTCGCCGTGACACCGCTGGCCACCCGCGGATTAGGGATAAGAAACGGAATCGCCCTCTCCGCTCGACGCTGCCCCGGCGGAACGCTTCGATACGAGTTCGCACCCGTTCGCAGGCGAGTACGCCCCGGGCCTTTCCCGGAACGAGAGCCAATGCTGCGAGCGCTCGGTCCAGGAGATCACCCTCCGTTGTAGGACACAAGTCACGTTCAGCGATCGAGGTGCGCTGCGTCGGCACCTGAGCCTCCTCTTGAGATCAAGTGCCCGGCCGTTCTTGGAAGGCCGGCACCACCCAAGCAGTACCTGTTCGCGGATTCGGCACTGTCGGGCACCCCCCAGCCCCCCGTTTGCCGCAGATTCACCCCGCGCATGGTGCGCAACGGCAATGCGGCCCGGCATTCACGGCCTTTGTTGTTGGCTCTTAGGTACAGGTGGTGGGGGCAGATGTCGTCTGGCAAGAGGGCAGGCAATGCAGGAGACCTTGGAGGCAGCTTCAACCAGCTGACGATCTGCCCACCCGATCGAGCCGTCACGCACCGAGTGCAACCACACCGGAGCCATCCACGGTGCTTGAGCCGCATGCCGCCCTCGTTGGGTCGCAGCTCTCTTCCCTGCCCCGTCGCCCCCGGCGTGCTATCCCGCATTGGGCGTCAAGAACCGGGCGCGTGCGGACCGTGTGGAGCGAGGCGCGGAGTGTCATCCGACTCGGTGGGCTGGGACCATCAGACAGCGCGCTAATGGACAGGGCCCTCCGCCCGGGATCCCTCACCGAACCCATCCGAACACACGGTTACTCGCGCTCATGCGGCTTGAATTGTGGCGGCGCGATGACGCCCCGCCGCAGCATCGCTACAGGCTCAGGCCACGGATCGGTCATAGGCCAGCCAAGTGAGGGATCCCGGGCGGCGGACCGTGGTGGCCCGTAGCCGCAATACCCTCCCCACCGCCGCGCTTGCTCGCCAGCGGGCATCAAGGGCTATGAAACCCTTTCACGGCCCTTGCCCCCTTGTGTCCGGCTTACGTGGCTTAGCGGTGCTCCTTGAGCACCCTGTGTGCAACATGCCGACCAGCCCTGGCGGCCCCCACTACGCAGACCCAACGGCGAGGTCGTGCGTGGCAGAGAACTCGGCACGGCTGAACGGCGCGCGTATTGGCTAGCGCGGTGTCTCGGCGTAGGGGGTGCCAACCCGGAAAATCCCGGCCGTCACCGTTGCCGCTTGGCACTCCGATGTCCGCTGCCCTGGCAATGTATTGGAAATGCCAAATGTCGCTTCGGGGCGGATTCGGGTCGCTACGGCCGCTGCTCTTCGGCTGATCGGATGCGAACGTTCAACGCCCGAATGCGACAAACCCCATAAACCACAAGGGTTTACGGGGTTTGCGAGAAAAGCACGCGACCGGGATTGAACCGGTGACCTCATCCTTACCAAGGATGTGCTCTACCGACTGAGCTACGCGTGCAACAACGACTTACCTGCTACGGAACGCTGTTTCGACATCGATTGGACAAGCCTGCGTTCCGCATGGTTGACCGGGAGGAACGTAGCCAGCAGTGATGGCCGCAGCAAGCTGACGTGCGAGGAGCTTGGCCATCGCGTACCGGGTCTTGCCGCTCAGCCGGGCCGTTGCCCCGGCGCTGGCGGGAGGGCGTCGACCAGCGCGATCATGCGCCGCCGCTGCTCAGCGTTCGGGAGACGGCCCATCGCCCCGGCCAGGTTGTCGGCCATGTTCGCCGCGCGGCTCGTGGCCGGCGTGATGGCCGTGACCGCCGGGTGGCTCGCGACGAACTTGAGGAAGAACTGCGCCCACGTCCTGGCGTCGAACTCGGCGGCCCATGCCGGCACCTCCTGCCCCGCGACGCGAGCCCACAGGCGCGTGCGGCCGAATGGCGCGTAGACGAGCACGCCGATTTTCCGCTCCTGCGCGAGCGGAAGGAGCGTCGATTCGACCTCGCGGTTGTCGATGGCGTAGTCCACGCCGATGAAGTCGACGGGCTCGTTGCGCATGATCGTCTCGAGCTGGGGGTACTGCGGCTCACTCGTGCTCGTGAGGCCGATGTACCGCACGCGCCCGTCCTTTTTCATCTCCTTCAGGATGCCGAGTTGCACGGGGACGTCGCCCAGGCTGTGCACCTGAATCAGGTCGATCGGGCGCTTGCCGATCCGCTGGAACGAGGTCTCGATCTGTGCCCGCGCGGCGGCCGGGTCGGCGGCGCCGGGGCCGCGGGCGACGTTCACCTTGGTTGCCCAGAAAATCTTGTCGGTGAGCGCGAGTTCCTTCGCCACGCGCCCGGCGACTTCCTCCGATGCACCGTAGCCCGGGGCGGTGTCGAACACCCGCCCGCCCTTCTCGACGAGCGTGCGCATGACGTCCTTGAGGGCGCTCACGTCTTCGCTGCGCGCCACCTGCGAGAACGTGGCCGAGCTGCCGAGACCAACGAGCGGGATGCGCTCGCCGGTGGATGGGATCGGGCGCATGAGGATCTGTCCTTGCAGCGCATCCAGGATGAGCGCGTCAAGGCGACGCGGGTCGAGGGCGAGTGCGGCGCCAGCGCTCAGGGAGGTGCCAAGCCATTTACGGCGCGAGATCATCGGGGTTCTCCTTGATGGGAAATCGTTCTCGCCTGGTGGTCGGTCGTCCTCATCCAAGGCGCTTCCCGTAATTGACACGCGACTCGGCAGAAAGGAGTGGGTAGTCCTGTTCAGGAGGTGTATGGTTTGTGTTGGCGGTCCGTGCGTGCGATGCTACTCGCTCTCGTCCGACTCGGAGCGCCGATGAATCGCACGACCTTTCTCACGCTGGCGGCGGCCATACTGTTCGTCGGCTGCGGGCCACGCACCAGTGCGAGTAGCGTTGCGTCATCAAGTACGGGCATACGCGCGGACGGCGCATCCATTGCGGCCGACCGATACACCCGATGGCTGTTCGCTGGGACCACCGACAGCCTCTGGGCGCAGCTGTCCGAGCGCGGGCGGCGACGGTCGCCCACACCCGACAGTCTGGCCACGCTCCGTCAGGCGATCGTGATCGTCCTCCCGGGCTTCGATCCCGGCAGCACCCGCGACAGCGTCACGCGCACCGACAGGCTGACCACGGTGACGCGCTTCGGCATCAACACCCGCGATGGCGCGACGTTCGACGTACCTGACGCGCACAGCGCTCCGGCTCCCCTTCGATGGCGACTGGATGGTGTTTTGGGGTGGCCGAACCGTCGCGCAGAACTATCACGCCAGCTATGCCACGCAGCGGTTCGCGATGGATCTCGTGCCAGTCGAGGACAGCACACTGTTCGCGCGCGTGATGCGTGGCGAAAGCACGCGTTGAACTACGACCTGCTGACGCGCCCTGCGGAGGGCCGCGCGACCTATGACCTCATCCTTGCGAAGGATGTGCTCTACCGGCTGAGCTACCCGTGCAACACCTTGGAGATGAATTCTTTGGGAGTGCCAGTGTCGGGAGCAACCCCTGAAGTCTGGGATCGGCAGGAGCAGCTTGAATTCTCGCCCGCGCCGCGCCCACACAGCCTTTGATTCTGCGACGTCACCCGATTCCCGCACACGAACCCACCTCCCGCCTCTTGCCTCAGCTTTCCAGCAAGGCCGCCGTGTTCTCGTGCCCGCGTTCGCGCGCAATGTCGCTCGCCGTCCGGCCATCATCCGTCGCGGCATTGACGTCGGCTCCATGCACCAGCAGCAACATCACCAGTGCCTCCGCGCCACGGGAGGCAGCGAGGTGGAGCGGCGTCAGGCCGTGCGCCCCTCGTGCATTCACATCGGCGCCGCGGCCCACCAGCAACTTCACGAGACGGTCGTTCACGCGGCCCGCGAGCGATGCATGCAGCGGCGTGTTCGCGGTCGAGTTGGTCGAAAGCACATCGAGCGATGCACCGCCATCCAGCAACACCACTGCCGCCTCTTCGTGTCCGAAGAATCCCGCCAGGTGCAAGGGTGTCCAGCCGTCGCTGCTGAACATGTGGATGGGACGAGCTTCCAGTGTGTCCCTGTGACCGGCTCCGGTGCTCCCAGCGGTCTTTGCGAGTATCGACTGCAGTCGTGCGGCGTTCCCCAGCGCGGCCGCCTCGCATGCGTCGGTCTCGGTGCCGGAGGCCAACCGTTCGGCCAGCGCAGTGTGCCCACGATAGAGAGCCATGAGAACCACGCTTTCGCCCCCCTCGGTGCGTGACGATGCGAGGCCCGGGTGGGCGTCGAGCAATGCCTCCGACGCCGTGATGTCGCCCGCGACGATCGCTTCGGCGAGCCGTTGTATCTCGGTGGGAGCGGTCATGACGCTGCGCTACCTCGTCGCATCGGGAAGGATCGAGCTGCTACACAGTCGAGCTCGTTGGCTGGTTCAATGATTGCGTTCGCCAGCATCATGAACTTTACATTGGCTGCGCTGGCGGGGCTGGCCGCCTTGTGCTTCCTGCCCGCCACCCCAGCGTCGGCGCAGAACCGACGAGACGATATCGCCGAGCTCGAGCGCCCGGAAGTACGAGACCTGCAGATCCGTGGCGCCCGCGTCATTTCGGCCAACGAACTGAAAGAGAGCCTGGCCACGCGGGAATCGAGCTGCAAAAGCCTCGTCGTCAAGCCGTTCTGTCTCTTCACGAAGTCCCACTACGTCTATGCACGGCGCTATCTGGACCGCGAGGAGTTCTCGCGCGACGTGATCCGCCTGCTCGTGATCTACTTCCAGCGTGGCTACCGCGAAGCCCGCGTCGACACTGTCGTCACGCGCGTCGGCTCGAACGGGGTCAAGATTGCCTTCAACGTGACCGAAGGCCCGCCGACGCGCGTCGTCTCGAGCGTCGTGCAGGATGCCGGTGGCGTGCTGTCCGCGAAGGACATCGCGCGCGAATTTCGTCCCAAAGTTGGCCAGCCGCTCAATCTGTTGGCGCTCGATTCGGCCGTTGCCCGTTTTCGCCTCCTGCTCCTGGAGCGCGGCTACGCCGATGCGGTGCTCTCCCGCGAACCCATGGTGAACGACTCCCTGCGCACCGCGAACGTGCGCGTGCTCATCGACGCGAAGCGCCGGGTCACCATCGGCGACATTCGCGTGGAGGGAAGCGAGAAAGTCGCAGAAAGCACCATCCGCAATTCGCTGAGCATCGAGAGCGGTGACCTCTTCAAACTGTCCGAAATCTCGCGTAGTCAGCGCTCGCTGTACGAGTCGGGGCTGTTCAGGCGCGCGATCATCGATAGCGCCGGAAGCCGGGACACCGTCAAGTCACTCGTCATTCGGGTGCAGGAGGGACCGCTGCGCGAGGCCCGCGTCAGTGCCGGCTTCACGACGGCGGACTTCATCCAGGCGGAAGGTCATTTCACCCACAACTACTGGCTCGGTGGTGCGCGTCGCCTGGATCTCAGTCTCACGATCGGCAACCTGCTCGCGCAGCAGCTCACGCGCAGCTCGATCTTCACGGATATCTCGAACATCACGGCCACTGCCGATCAGGGGCGGTACTTCGCACCCACGTACCAGGCGAGCGCCGATGTGCGGCAGCGCTGGTTCCAGTCACCCCGCAACACGATCGGTGCCGGCATTTTCACGAGCCGGCGCAGTTCGCCCGGCGTCTTCATCGACCGCGGCTATGGTGCGAACACGACGTTCACGCGCGAACTGGCCCTGCGTGCGCCGCTGAGCGCTGTCTACCGCTTCGAGATCACGAGTGTCGAAGCGGGCGACGTGTACTTCTGCATCAACTACGGGGTGTGCGACCGGTCGACGATCACCGCACTGCGCGGTGAACAGCGCCTGTCTCCGGTGGCACTCACCTTCTCGCTCAACACGTCCGATGCTCCGTTCTCCCCGCGGAGTGGCATCCTCGGGCGCGCCGAACTGGAGCATGCATCCGCCTACACGGCCTCCAATTTCCGGTATAACCGCGCGTTGATCGACGTCGCGCTCTATCGCCCGCTGCCGTTCCGGCGCGCGGTCGGTGCCGCGCACATTCGCGCCGGATGGGTCGACCCGTTGGCGAGCACAGGCGCAGCGGTCGGCGTTGCAGGTGTTGCTGGTGGAAGTGGGGTCGATCAGGTGCTGCACCCGCGCAAGCGCTTCTATGCCGGTGGTTCGCAGAGCGTGCGCGGGTTCGGCGAGAACCAGCTCGGACCGCGTGTACTCACCATCGATCCGGACAGCCTGCGCGGAAAGAGCGGCGTCGGAGATGCTGCCAAGTACCGGTGCCCATTGTCCACGCCGCTTACTTCGTGCTCCGTCGCCGATCCTGCGATCAGCGATGGTGCATTTCAGCCGCGTCCGCTTGGTGGAACGACGCTGCTCGAAGGTGGTATCGAATTCCGCGTCCCGGTGTGGCGTGCACTCGTCGGAGCCGTGTTCATCGACGCGGCAATACTCGGCGAAGGCGACCTCCGCAGCATCACGAAGGGGACGGGTGCGATCACGCCGGGCTTTGGAGTGCGCTACGAATCGCCGGTCGGCCCCATTCGCGTCGACCTTGGCATTCGCCCCTTGCTGCGCGAGAACCTCCGCGTCATCACGCAGGTCGCCGACAGTACGGGTGCGCTGCGACTGGTCGACCTGAGCCCCGCAGCGGGCTGCACCGCAGACGGCACCGTCGGATGCCGCGTGTTTCCCAGCACTACGCAGAAAAAAGGCTTCATCGATCGGCTCACCAACCGATTGACGCTGCATCTCTCGATCGGACAGGCATTCTGATGCGTCGTGCATTCAAGATCATTCTCGGCATCGTCGCCACGGTCGTCGTGCTCGCGGTCGGTGCGGTGTTCACGCTGACCAACACCAACTGGGGGCGCGAGCAGGTCCGGCAGCGCGTCGTCACGGCACTCAACGGGAGTGCGCACGGGATCGTGCGGGTTGGCCGCATCAGCGGCAACATCCTGCGTGGGCTGACCCTGCACGACTTCGCGATCTCCGACAGTGCGGGTGCGCCATTCGTATCGATGGATTCGATCCGCGCGGGCTATGGACTGCGTGCGCTGATTGGCCGGAAGATCGAACTGAGGGACGTCGATCTCTATCGTCCGGTGATTGTGCTCGATCGGCAACCGGGCGGCTTGTGGAACTACGAGCGCATCTTTCCATCCGACACAGCGACCACGGCAAAAGACACGACCGGCGTCCAGTTCGGAGACTGGCTCGTATTCAAGGATGTGCGCATTGCGCAGGGACAGCTGACTGTCCGCACCCCGTGGCAACCGGACAGCGCGCTGGTCACAACGGCGCGAGACAGTGCAATTGCCGTAGCGCTCAGTGATGACAGCCGGACGACGGTGACGCGCGTCAACAACGGTTTCCAGCAGGTGCAGGAGTTCCAACGCATCAATGCAAAGATGCCACTGCTCCGCATTGCGCACCCGGACTATCCGACCCGTCGCATCGAGGTCGACAGCCTGCGCATGCTGGCTCTTGCCTTCGCGCCACCACCCGCCGACATCCGCCAGCTCGCCGGCGCCTTCGAGCTGAACAGCGACTCTGTCTGGTTCCAGAAGACGTCAGTCGTGCTGCCGGGATCAAATGCAACGCTCGACGGCCGGTACGCATTCGACAGTGGTGACCTGTCCATGCGGGTCGATGCCGGCCAACTCGCGCTTAAGGATGTGCAGTTTCTTTATCCGGCGTTGCCGGAAGACGGAACCGCCTCGTTCAATCTCGCGCTCGACTGGGCGAATGGCGAGCAGCGCTACATCGTCGACGATCTCGACCTGCAGGCGGAAGGTGCGCATGCGACCGGTGACGTTGGGTTGACGCTCGGCGACACGCTGCATCTGCATCAGACCGACGTCACGTTCGACGGGATCGACACTCGTTTGCTCGAGCAGCTGGTGCCGGGACTCGATGTGCCTCGCCAAGGCATACTCTCGGGACGTGCCAAGGTGGACGGCACGCTCGCGGCAATGCGCGTCGACGGCGATGTCACGTTCAACGACCGTAGGTCAGGTCGGAGCCGCGTGATCACGGCTGGCCAGATTGGATCGGATGATGGAGTGATTCGCGCGACGAATCTCCGCGTGACACTGTCTCCGCTGCAGGTGGATCTCGCCCGCATTGCATCGCCTTCCTTCCCGCTCGGTGGCATCGTTACCGGCAGCGCGACGCTCAATGGTGCCAGCAATACACGTCTGCACGCACGCGGCATCGATCTCACCCATCTCGACCGCGGACAGCGTTCACGGTTCACCGGTCAGGGCGCGGTAAGGCTCGGCGACATCCCGTTCCTCGACGTGAACCTGCAGGCTCGCCCGCTCTCGCTGATCACCGTTGGACGATTCGCGCCAGCGGCGGGCCTGCGCGGCAGCGTGACTGGTCCGGTGCGCATGCTCGGAACGCTTCGCGATCTCGCGATCAACTCGTCGCTGCGCACGTCGGAAGGGGGCGTGATTTCGGCAACAGGTCGGATGGACCTCGCGAGCAAGGAGATCGGCTACAACCTGGAAGTGGCAACTAGCCTCTTCAATGCCAACGCACTGGTAGAGAAGGCGCCCGTCACCTCGCTCAGTGCGCAGCTGGCGGCGAATGGGCGTGGGTTCGACCCGGCTACCATGATTGCGACGATTGCAGCCGATGTGAGTACGTCGACCATCGACACGGTCGCGGTCGACTCGTCCAGGATCCGGGTGCGGATTGCGTCGGGCATGTTGAACATCGATACGCTTGGCATTCGAGCACCGGGCGCTGCCGTGGATGCCGTGGGCACCTTCGGCCTGTCCAAGGTGCTGCGTGGTTCGCTGGAGTATCGGCTGGATGTCGACTCGCTCGGCAAGTTTGCCCGCTATCTGCCGCGTGACACCGGCGACGTACTTCCCCGCCCCGAGCGAACCGCGGCACGGCTTGCACGCGAGCGCGCCGATTCCGCTCGCATCGCGCAGCGACTGGCGGTGGCACGGGCCGCTGGCGAAGTGCCGCCTGCCGTTCCGGTTGTGATAGACACGCCACCTGGAATCCCACGCGACTCACTCGCGGGAGCGATTCGCGCGCGCGGCACGTTGGCGGGCGGTCTCGGTGGGTTCGACACGAAGGGCGATGCGACGGCGACCGGCATCGTCGTGCAGGGCAACACAGTGCAGCGTGCACGCGCGAACTTTGAATGGCTCGGCGCGCTGACGCCGGAGAATGCGCTCTCGGTCAACGCGAACGCCGACTCCGTGAGTGCGGCGGGATTCGCGCTGGACAGCGTGGAAGCCCGCGCCACGTACCGGAAGCCCGGCGACGCAGCCACCGGTACTGCGCGCGTGGCGGTATTCCAGAATTCCAATCGCGACTACGCTCTCGGCGCTGACTACTCGATCTTCACCGACCGCAACGAAGCCCGCTTCGACGAGCTGCGCCTGCGCTTCGACAGCACGCAATGGGCGGCGACCGGGCCCGGTGTCGTCCGCTGGGGACAACCCGGCATCGAAGTCGATTCCATCGACCTGCGCAATGGCGCGAACGGCCGCGTGTTCGTCAACGGGAAGCTGCCCACCGAAGGGCCAGCGAACCTTCGCATGATCGTCGAGAACTTTCAGGTCGGCGACCTGCTTGGCCTGCTCCAGAGCGACGTGCAGGCCCGCGGTCTCCTTTCGATCAACACGAACCTCGAAGGCACGACGACGGCACCGACGATTCGTGGAACGGCGGGGATCGCCGAGGCGCAGTATCAAGGAACGGTGGTACCCGACGTTCGTACGTCGTTCGACTATGCCGACGTCAAGCTGACCGCTCGCGCTGACGCGACGTATGTCGGCCGTCAGCTCATGACGGCGACGGCCAACATACCCGTCAACCTCGCGCTCAAGGGCGTGGCCGATTCGCGGTTGCCGGACGCACCGGCGTCCATCGACGTGCGGGCCGACAGCGTCCCGTTGGAGCTCGCATCGCGCTTCACCGACGCCATCTCGCAGATTCAGGGATATGCTGAAGGCACGGCGACCATCCGTGGCACGCTGCGCAAGCCGGAGATTCAAGGCGACTTGATCATGGCTCTCGGGCAGGCGCGCGTGAACGCGCTCGGTGTCACGATGCGTGACGTCACCGGCAACATCCGCATGCGTGGGGACACAGTGATCGTCGACTCGCTGACGGCACAGAGCGAGGGGCGTATCTACATCACGGGGGGCGTGGGCATCGCGAAGATCGCCGAGCCGGCATTCGACCTGAAGCTCACATCGAACGGGGCGCGGATTCTCGACAATGAGCAGGGCCGAGTGCGTGCCGACGCGGACATCACCATGCGTGGCCCGTTTACCGCGGTGGAAGTCGGTGGGCAAGCACGCATCCGCGAAGGCGTGTTGTACATCCCCCAGAGCGACAACCGCAAGTCACTGAACGCCGGGGACCCTGCTGTGTTCGCGGTGATCGATTCGGCCGATGTCTCGGCACGCGAGCTGGTGCCCGGCCAGTCGCCGTTCGTGAACAATCTGCGGATGAATCTGGGATTGGCGGTCGACCGCGACACGTGGGTGCGATCGTCGGAAGCCAATGTCGAGATATACACGGAAGATCCGCTGCGCATCAACGTGGACCGGCGCAACCAGTCGTTCACGCTCGATGGCATCGTCAATACGGACCGTGGCGAGTACGAGTTCCTGTCGAAGCGGTTCGAGATCAAGCGTGGAACCGCGCGCTTCGTCGGCGCGCGGGAGCTCGACCCGCTCCTGCAGTTGACTGGTGAGTACGAAATCCAGCAGCCAGGGCAGCAGGCGCTGGCTATCCGCATCCTGATCGGTGGAACCTTGCTTGCGCCTCGTCTCGTGCTCGAGAGCGATGCGCAGCCACCGATCTCGCAGAGTGACCTGCTCAGCTACCTCGCGTTCGGCGGCGAGTCAGGATCGCTGTTGCAGTTCGGCGGGTCGAGCGTGGCGGGAGGCAACACCGGCGGTGGGCTCGTTGGTACGACGGCGAGGCTCGCCACGAAGCAGCTGACGGGTATCGCCGTTGGTGAGGTCTTCAAGAATCTCGAGGGCCAGTTCGCGCGCTCACTCGGTGCGGATGTTCTGAACATTTCCCCGGCCAACGTGCCGACGGAGCTGGGAAGCGGCACCTTTGGCGCCGTACGGGAGTTCTTCACGTCCACGCAGTTCGAATACGGCAAATATTTTGGTACCGGCACCTACTTCGGCGTACAGAGTCAGGGCCGACTGACGCCCGGCTACCGACTCGAACATCGGGTTCGCAACAACCCGAACTTGAGCATCGAGTCGAGTTTCCAACCGCGATTCTTCATCCCGGAACCCACACTGTCGACACAGGATCTCAGGGTGTCGAATGCGTTCGGGTTGTTCCTGGTGCGGCGCTGGCGGTTCTAGCCCCACGGCGAACTGCGAACTGCTTTCCGCGGATGCGGCGGATTTGGCTGATGACACGGATCAAGCCAACGGCGGTTGGGAGATGCACGAAGGGGCGGCGCTGCGATGATGCAGCGCCGCCCCTTTTATCGAACCCAGTGCGTCAGCTTGGGTTCTGCGAATAGCCGCCCATGCTATCCACGCCCGTGGTCTTCTTGCCGCCGAGCGACACGCCTTCTTCCTGCACGACTCGCTTCGTCTCGTCGACGACGCGCTCGGCAACGTGCTTGGCCTTGTCGGTCGCTTCATGCGCGACATCGCGTACCTTGTCGGCGACGCGCTCGCGGGCGTCGCCCATCAGCGCGACTTCGCGGTCCGTGCGCGGCACGGCCAGTCCAGCCATCACGCCGACGGCAAGCGTCACCGCACCGATCGCGAGCGGGTTCTCGTAGAACGTGTCTTCGATACGGCGCGCGCCGCGCGTCGTGCTCTCCGCCACCGTCTGCGAGACGTTGCGTGCCTTGGACGTAACCGTCGACGCCACATTGCCGGCCGTATCCTTCACCGAGTCGGCTGCATGGCTCACTCGATCGCGAACGTCACCGACGACGCGCGACACGCGTCCCTCTGCATCCGTTTCCGTGTAATCCCGGTCGTACGGATAGCTGCCCGCGAACGTGCTGCTGCGCGAGTATGGACCCGCGTTGCGCATGTCGTCGCCGTCGCCGAACTCGTCGTAGCGGCGCGAGTAGTCGGTGGTGCTCTCGCGCTTGCCGTTGAACATCATCCACGCAAGTCCGATTGCAACCATCGCGGCCGGGACCGGATTGTCACGGACCGTCGCAGTGATGCCGCTCCGCGTGGAGTTCACTGAGTTTGCTGCACTTCGCGCCATGTGTTCTACCCTCCCAATCGTGGCTTCGCGGATGCCTTCTTTCACCCGCTCGGTGACCTGCTCCTTGACGACATGGGGGTTCAGACGCTCCCCCAGTTCACTCAGCGTATCGCTCAAACGCTCGCGCGTTTCGTTGATCCCGGCGCGAATGGCGGCCGCATCTTCCGGCTCGGACTTGCCGACCTGACCGAGTGCGCGCTCACCCGCTTCCGATGTACCGTCGTTCCACTCGGCCATCATTCCTCCTGGAGTCCGTTCAAGTATCGTAGGGAGTTCCGCAGTTGCGCGGGCTCAGCGATTGCCGGAGCCGTAATCGGTAGACGGCGTGTCGAGGCTGCCGCCCGTCGAGCCCGGCCAATCGAGATCTGCGCCCTGGGCTGTACCGCCTGCGCTACCGGACAAGCCTGACGCACCGTAGCTGCCGGTCGTGCCATACCCGCTGTCGGCGCCGTAGCCTCCCGTCGCGCCGGCCCCAGGCTCACGGTAGTTCGAGAGCGAGCGCTCGCGATCGTACAGGCGATCCGTGCCATAGCCGCTGTCGCCGTAGCTGTTGCGCTCGGGTGTGCTCTTGAAGAACCGCGCGGCGATCACGCCCAACGCGAATGCGCCACCGAGAAACACGGCAGGCTGGCGTCGTGCGAACTGCTCCGCACCGGTCATCATCTGACGCATGTCGGCATTCTGCAGGTAGTCGGCAAACCGCTGCACCTGCTCACCCGCCTTGTTCATGTACGGTGCGGCGGGGTTGTCACCCGTCTCGTCACCCTGCATCAGCGTGCGTGCAACCTGCTGCAGCGTATCGGCCGCACGGGTGCGACCACTGTCAACGCTCGAGCGAACCTGCTCTCCCACCTTCTGCTGCGCCTGGCTGGCGAGATTGCGCGCAATGCCGGCCACACCCTCGGCGGACTCCGTGCCACCTGCGTTCATGCCGGCGTCGGTGCCACCGAGTCCATTGATTCCCTGCGTCGAATCGGTGGACGTGTTCGCTCCCGGCTGCGGCGTGTTCTGCGTTCCCATGTTGCTCATCTCCTGACGGAAGGCTTGGTCGGATCGGTGGTCAGATCATGCGAGAGCTCTCTCGCCTGTTGACTCGCCCACGCTTTGTCTTCGCGGAGCGTGTCGATGGTCTGCTGCGGCTTGATGCTGCGCGACTTGATGTCGTTGACGGCACTCTTGGCCATCGTCATCCCCACGAGCAGGGCGGCGCCTCCGACGATCAGCGAGGACAGCCAGTATCGGTCACCCAGCACGTTGCCGAGTCCGATGATCAGAAAGGCCACCAGCGCCATGGCACCGGCGAGCGCCAGTCCAAGGGCGATGCCGATCCCGCGTGCGTCCCCGGCGAGGCGTGAGCCCGTCTCGGTCAACTCCGCCTTAGCCAGGTTGGCTTCCTGGCGGATGAGCTCCCCGGTATCGCTGGTCAATCGCTTGAACAGTTCGCCGAGGGAGGTGTCCGGTCGCGGCGTACCGCGAGCGTACATGCCGTCGCCATGCTGATCGAGCGGCACTTCGAAATCTTCCTGTGTCATCCCAGTTATTCCTCGCTGCGTTTGCAACGCGTATGCAACCGGCGTGAACCGTTTTGCGGGAACCATCGTGCGGGAGTGCATGCTCTTGGTGACTCGGCATTTGCAGCATCGATGCCATCACGCATGCTTCACATATTTTGTATTTCTCATGAAGTCTCCTTCATAGCCGTGTTCGTCGGCTGCAGGCTTTCCATTGCACAAATGCTGTTCTGGGAATGCACTGACGCTCCGCCGGCCTCGTCCATCCGTCTGGCCCTCAGGCGCGAACACCGCGCTCGAGTCCGTCTCACCTGTCAGACGCCGCCCGGCGCATGGACGATTGCAGGCGCTTCATGATGTGCGTACCGCACACTTTTCTCTGCCGGACAAATGCGAGATGCACGGTTGCGTTGGTGCATTCATCACCGACCACGTCGCACACGCGTGCATGCGTGCCTCATACTCTACGGCATGCCCATATGACTGTATATGCATTTGCTTGATTCATCATTGCCACGCGAGTGTTGTCCGCGCCTCGATGATGTGCGGATTCACACGCAGACTTCCGTGTGAAACACGGCATGCGAACTGCCCGTGACCGGCGTACGATCGTCCCTCTGCACTCCGCGGGGCGCCGATCGTGTTTCACGCCCGTTTCACGGCAGCGCATGCTTGCGTGAGCATGCGTGAGCATGCGTGAGCATATCATCTCGAGGAGACAGCAAATGATTCGGAAGTTCGTGGTCAAAGCGGTTGCCGCCGGAGCATTGGCGCTCACGGCCGGCACTTTCAGTGCGTCCGTCGTGCAGGCACAGATCCTCGACAACAGCACCCTGAACTTCGGTGGCTCGGTCGACCTGTCTGATGCGGGATCGGCCGGCGTCACGCTCGATTTCAACCCGCAGACGATTCTGAGCACGGGCCCCAACACGGGTTCGTTCGCTGGCATCCTCTTCGGCGCGACGGGCTCGATCTTCGACATCGTCGCGGGCAGCGGCGCGAAGGGTGGCATTCCGCTGGCGTCGTTCGGTGGCTACACGTTCAACATCACCAACATCCTGCCGGGTACATTCATGCAGGTGCAGTGTGGGTTGCCGGCGGCCCCCGGTCAGACCTGCACGCCGCCGCAGCTGCCGGGCACAACGATCTCGCCGTTCAACCTGGTCAACCAGTCGGCCACGTCATCGACGGCGTCGTTCCAGCTGTCGGGCATCGTGACGCAGACGGCAACAGGCGCGACGGCCAACTATCAGGGCCTCTTCAGCGCGCAGTTCATCGGGCAGAATGCGCTCAACTATCAGCAGGTGCTGGCCGCACTCAGCACGGGCGCTGGCACGCCGGGCCTGAATGGCGTCTCGTTCTCGGCGACGTTCACGACTGGACCGTCGACGGTCATACCGGAGCCGTCCACGTACGCGCTCATGGCGGCTGGCCTCGCCGCAGTTGGCTTCCTCGCTCGCCGCCGTCGTTCAACGGTCTGACGTAGTCGATGGGCGACGATGGATGTTCATGCAAGAAAAGCGGTGAGTGCCTCTGGCACTCACCGCTTTTCTTCGTGCACTGTGGTCGTGTGGTCGGCGAAAGGCTTACGCCCAGACCCGGGCGACGGCGTTAGCGGGCGCGATCCGTCAGTAGCGACGTCACGACATACGAGGGCAATGCCGCCTTGCCCGCCTTGGCCTGCGACAGAAGCTCCCGCGCGGCGAGAACAGACGCGGCGGTGATTTCCGCGGCCTCGAGGGCCTGTGCCGGCGTGTGACTCGATTGCACCTGCAGGCGAAAGCGCGCAGCGCGCACGCCAACCGCGGGGAACTCCACGAGATTGGCAAACAGACCGCGGCGGAGCACTTCGCCGCTGGCAAGTCGGGCAAGACCGGTGTGTCCGATCATGACCGGCACGACCGCCGACGCATCCCCCAGGCAGCAGAGCCCGTGCGCTGCCAGCGATGCCCGCAGCGTGTGTACCGCGAGCATCAGTGAGGCGCGCCGCTCCTCCCCTTCCTCGCTGCGCACGATGCGCAGCGCCTCGCGCACCGTGGCGATCTGGATCGGAGACATGGCGTTCGAGAACGCGTGCGGACCACCGAACGCCTCGATGTAGGAGCGAACCCCCGCGTGCCGGGTGGCAACGAAGCCACCATTCGAGCCGAACGTTTTGGAGAACGCGCCCATGACGATGTCGATCTCGCCGAGCATGCCCTCTCGACCGATGTGACCGGTGCCATCGGGGCCGAGCGAACCGAAATCGTGGGCGACATCGACCAGCAAGGTTGCGCGGTATTCGCGACAGACCGCCTGCATCGCCCGAAGGTCGGGCGAGTCCGAATCCATGGAAAAGAGCCCTTCGGTGATGACGAGAACACCGTTCTCGGCGTCGTAGCTCCGGAGCTCCTGCAGGGAGAGCGTCAATGCGTCGACGCTCAGGTGCTCGATGCGTCGGACGTTTTGCGTGGCGG
Organism: Gemmatimonas sp.; assembly: GCA_035638935.1. Taxonomy (GTDB): domain Bacteria; phylum Gemmatimonadota; class Gemmatimonadetes; order Gemmatimonadales; family Gemmatimonadaceae; genus Gemmatimonas. The sequence continues at coordinate 16,888 of DASQZA010000084.1, forward strand.
CTGCAGCCCCTGTCTGGAGCGATGCGTGGGCCAGATTATCCATGATGATATGGTCATCAGGGCGCACGAGTGCGGTGACTACACCGAACGCCGCTCCCCATCCGGAAGAAAAGAGCACGACATGCTCCATTTCGAGGGCAGCGCCGATCTCGTGTTCGAGCGCACGGGAAATGTCCGAACGGCCCTGCAGGGCTGACGAACCGCCGCTGTGCACTCCATAGCGCCGAATCGCGTGGGAGGCCGCATCCAGCACCGCCGGATGCGAAGACAGCGAGAGGTAATCCTGCGTCGCGAAGTTCAAGCCGTCGCGAACATGGGCGGTTTCGCCTTCCGCCCGGGCCGTCGCACCGATGTTGCCATGCACTGCGCGCGCATACGGCCACACCTTGGCCTCGCGACGCGCTTGTATCCACGGAATGATCGGGGCGGTACGGGCGATCAGGTCAGGCCCTGTGGGGCGTGCAAACTGGGCAAAACTGCCGCGCAGCGGATCGACGGATTGTACTGCAGAGGGTTCTGGCGTGTGGACTGCGGTGGGACGGGTAAGACGCGCCGTGCGCGCCGACAGAGTGGCAAGCGAAGGAGTCAAAGCCTGGATCAGTCGGAGATGGAACAATGCCAAACGGCGGGACGCCCCACGTCGGGCGTGACGGAAACAGAGTCACGGAGTCGAGTGCGAACGGAATGATCCATTCATCATGCAATCGACTGCTGCGAGGTACGCATGGAGTAACGGGGGCCAGCTGCGGCCGCGTACGCTTCGCACCAACAACATGCGCTTGAAGCGATCTTCATCGATGTGACGGCAGGCACGTGTCGCGCGCTTTTCTGGAAAACTTTTACGGTGAGTTGATGCAGCGCACCCTTCTCGTGCGCTATGGCTCGACCATCCCCTTCGAGCTCACGCGACGCCACCATGCGTTGAGGACGCCCGCTCCTATCAAGCGATACGTCGTTTCAGGCGAAATCTTCTTCATCATTCGCGTGCATTTGCGTGCATTTGCGAGCATTCGCGCGCGTTTCTACCGGAACATGATGGCGGCTCGGGTGCACGCAACGATGCGCGGGTTCTGCAGCACCGTGCCGACGACGGTCGCTGCGCCAATGGCAAGGCGTTCCGAGAGCGAGACATTCGCCCCGCTATCACCGGCGGGCATGCGGACCATGCTCTCCTCCAGCAGCGTCACGTACGCCTGCTCCGATGGAAACCGCGCGATGCTCGAGCGGGCGGCGTCGAAGGTAGCGCGCTCTTCCTCGGACGTGCCAAGCAGCATGCCTCTGATGGAGCTGCACGTGCCGAACGGAATCAGGCCCAGACTCTCGTAGCGCAGCGTCGCTGGCAGACGCGTGTTCCTAACATCCGCGATCAGCGCCGCCGGACCCACATCCCCATCGGCCTCTCTGCCGCTGTTTCCACCGCTCGCTGCCCCTAGCCTGCTCGTTCGCTTCGGAAGCGGCTGAGAGAGCGCGAGCCCGCGCGCGTTGCCTGTGATGGCATACAGCTGGTGCAGCCCGTCGCGTCCGATATCGACGACCTTCTGGCCAACGATCGCATCCAGCGCATTGGTGCCGTTGTCGATCATCATGAAGCCGTACCCGACCACCGACTGCAGCGCAGCCTCCGCGCGGGCCAGCTCGCCGATCACCACGTAGTGCGCTGCACGGGACACTCCGGCATTGGCGAGCGCCTTGATATCCGCGCCGCGGGTACTCGGCATGAAGGGAGCGAACGCATCGGTTCGGAAGGGCAGTACATATTGCCCGCCGATCACATCGACGCGAGGCGCGCTCGCGACCATGTCGAAGTCGGCCCAGACCGACGCGGCCGCCACCGCCTCGAGATGCCGCTCTTCCTCCTGGGAGAGTGTGCCGGCGGCCGCATCGCGTACGGCAAACAGCTGCAGCTCGCGTCGACGGGGCTTGGACGATGGGCGAGCTGCCGACATTTCGTGGAATAATTTGCCTGCCTGTGTCGGGGTCACCGACGGGTCACGGGCTGGCATCAAAGCGCGCAATCGTTCCAGATCCGCGAGTTGCTCCTGCATGGTGGAACTCCACGTCCAGTTCGGCTGTGTCGCATCGAATTGCACGACCGCAAATGGTACCGCCGCCAGCATCAGAAGCCCGATGCAAGCATCGCGGAGCAGCCGTGCCCCAACTCGAAACGGGGATCGCTGCGCCGAGTTGCTCCGTGATGTGCTGGTCGCGGTCAGCGGCGGTTCGCTGCCCGTCGCGCTTTGCGTCGCGTCCGCCGCGACAGCGGGAACGCCGTTACGTGCCTGGTCGCCGATCCATCGGTTGGCGACGCCCTCGCCGGAGTCGAGCTTCATTGATTGCGTGACGGGTGGTTCCGTAGCAGTTACGCCGGTGTGAGTTGAATGGCGCTCGGAATGGCCAGCGCGACTTGCACTTCCAGGTGAGCGGCGGCGAGGCGCTCGACATCGGCGGTGGCTTCCGCGGCCAGTGCGATATGTGTGGTGAACGATTCGAGCGAGAGCGAGCCCGCGTGCAGCCGGAGCAGGCTGAGGCGAATCGTCTCCAAGGCGCCGACCGTCTCGCGCAACCGCCCACTCAGCACCTCACGTTCCTCGCGCGCCGACTCGTACGCCTCGGCCGGCGCTGCGCCGCTCGCCTGCGCCAGCGCCTCATGCACGCCATCGAGTCTGGCACGCAGCGTATGCGCGTCATGCTGCAGCCGTCGCAGCAGCGAGGGCAGCTCACGCAGCGACTCGCGCGACGCCTTCGGCAATCCGGCGAACAACTCCTCGGCGGCCATTCCGAGTGAAAGCTCGGTGGCACGGTGCGTCATTGCCGACGCCGTCGGTCGTGCACCGCGCCAGCCCTTCGCCATGTGAAACGCAAGCATGCCGAACCGGCCAGTCCATACCGCATTCCAGAACTCGATGTCGACATCCCGCCGCAGTCCAACCACGCCGAGATACGCGAGCATGCTGGCGGCCGTCACGCTCAGAAGGGTGATTGCGAGCGGGGCGAGCGTATCGACCTGCGCGGTGCCTGCAGCGACCGCAATCGGGACGAGCAGCATCGACGTAGCACCTGCCACCCGGCTGGCGGCACGCAGGGTCCACTCGATTGCGCCGCGCATCCGATGCCGCCCAATTGTGCGCTCCTCGCGACTGCTCTCGCGTTCCGCGCGAAACGCAGGACCAAGATCGGCGTGGGCAAAGCCGAGATCAAGCAGGCGACGTGCCGCGAAGACGCCAAATACGACGGGTGCGACAGCGACGCTTCCAACAAGCACCAGCGCTCCCGGCGTCGCGCCAGCCATCGCTGCAGTGGTCACGCCGGCCACGAGGGATCCGACGAGCGCCAGTACGGTGCCCCCGCCATCCATGCGCCCGTTGCGCTTGACGAATGCGCGAAGTGCTGCGGGGAGCTCGCGACGCAGCTCGATGGCGACACCAAGCTGTTCGGCGAGCGCCACCGCCGACTCGGGACGATGGGCGGGGTTCTTCGCGAGCAACCGATCGACGAGTGCGGCAAGCTTTCGCGGAACGGTCGCTCCTGCATCTGCCAGCGCTTGCGGTGCCTCGGAGACCTGACGCGCAAGCACCTCTGCAGCCGATGCGCCTTCGAACGGCAATCGACCGGAGAGCGCATAGAAGGCGGTCACGCCCAGTGAGTAGAGATCGCTGCGTGCATCGAGGGTGCGACCCAGCGCCTGTTCCGGGCTCATGAACTCCGGCGTGCCGCTCACGGCCATTTCGAACGAGGCGTCTTCCATTGTAGCAGCAATGCCGAAATCGACGACGACCGCCCGACCACTGGCGCCCTCGATGAGGATGTTGTCGGGCTTCACGTCGCGATGCACCAACCCTTGCGCATGGGCGTAGCCCAACGCCCAGGCCACTTCACGCAGCAGCCGGGCGCCCTCGCTCGCGGCCACCGGACCTCGTGCAGCGACGCGCTGGGCGAGGGTCTCTCCTGCCACGTACCCCATGACGAAGTAGACGAACCCGTCGGCCTGCTCGACCGCATGTATCGGCACGATGTTCGGATGCGACAGCTTGGCGGCCAGTCGAGCTTCCCGCAGAAAGCGTTCGCGAGGCTCGGTGCGCTCGGCGAGATCGGGGGGCAACAGCTTGATCGCAACCAGCCGGTCGAGGCCGACTTCCCGTGCGAGGTACACGACTCCCATGCCGCCGCGGCCGATTTCCCGGTCGATGGAGTACCGGCCAGCGAGCGCCTGTTGAAACGACAAGAAGAGTGGATCGGGCAGGATGGCGGGTGTGGGCATTGGCCTCGAGGATGACATCGGGTCCCGGCTCGGGCCCCACTGAGTGGCGGCTGGGTCCACCTATCGACGGCCATCTCAACGCCTCGTCACCGGGCTCGGAGCCCCCAGATCCAGACCCGAGACTATCGCTGGGCTGGTGTGAACCCGGACCGTCGCCTGCGCCGTAGTTTCTCCCAATGGCACCCTCCCTTCCCGCCAAGCGGCCCTCGTGGCGCCCAGACATCGAAGGACTTCGCGGCCTCGCCGTGCTGCTCGTGGTGGGGTTCCACGCCGGCTTTCCGTTGTTGCGTGGCGCATTCGTCGCCGTGGACGTGTTCTTCGTGCTCTCGGGTTTCTTTCTCACGAGTGCGTTGCTGCGCGAGTTGGTGGCGGATCGGGATGTACCACTCAGCGATGCATATGGAAGGCGCATCTGGCGATTGATGCCGGCGCTGCTCGTCGTGCTGCTGGCGACGTTGCTGATGTCGACGTTCCTGTTCGCGCCGATCGATCGCGCCGACATCGCGTCGAACCTGCTGCCGATGGCGTTCTTCACCGGGAATCTCGACCTCGCCGCCGACGGCGTGAATTATTTCTCGGCCGGTGAGAATCCGTTGCTGCACCTGTGGACACTCGGTATCGAGTACCAGCTGCTGCTCTTCTGGCCGGCATTGTTGCTGTTGCTCGGGTGGATCGGGCGCCGGCGTGCGGGTGCTGCCGATTCCGATGCGACGCGGCAACTGATCGTGTTGCGTACACTGCTCGCTGGCATTGCAATGGCGGGCGCAGTCTCCTTTGCGCTCTCGATCTGGCTCAGCAGTGCATCACCGATGTGGGCCTACTTCGGCCCGCATACACGGCTCTGGGCATTCGCCGCAGGCAGCGCGATGGCATTCATTGCGGGCGCGGG
>DASQZA010000085.1:0-14771 GCA_035638935.1 Gemmatimonas sp.
CTGCCACTCATCGCTATAGCTGGAAACTTCAGTGCCGCCCCTGCCAGCTATGGCTCAGAGCTATAGCTGCCAGGGGCGGCACTGAAGTTTCCAGCTATAGCGATGAGTGGCAGACATAGCTGTCAGAAACAGCCGAACGGAAGGACGACGGTTTTGCGGGTGCACGCTCCGAGCTTTCATCTGAATAACTCAGAGCTTTAGCTGACAACTTCAGTACCGCCGCCGGCAGCCATAGCTCTCAGCCATAGCTGGCAGCCGAGCTCGGGTGGTTTCGCCGGGGCCTGTCGGAAATTTTGTGTATGAGTCATAACCTTGTGGGACGGAGGTGGTTATGGCTCGACAGAAACGGGTGGCGGCGGAGCCGCTACCGGGCGGATTGACGCCTGAGATCTTGGACCAGTTGGTGGCCGGGGTGGAGACGCCCAGCGACTTCCAGTTGGTTTGGCGGCAGCTGCAGAAGGCGATGGCCGAGCGCGTGCTCAAGGCGGAGCTCACGCATCATTTAGGCTATCCCGAGGGCGGCGAGCGGGGCGCGGATGGCAATGCGCGCAATGGCTCCTCGCCCAAGACGCTGCTGACCGAGAGTGGCCCGGTCGCGCTCGATGTGCCGCGCGATCGCACCGGCAGCTTCACGCCCCAGTTTGTGCCCAAGGGCGCGCGGCGCTTGCCGGGCTTCGACGAGACGGTGCTGATGCTCTATGCGCGCGGCTTGAGTACGCGCGAGCTGCAGGCGTTTCTCGAGGAACGCTATCAGGTCGACGTCTCGCCCGACCTGATCAGCACCGTGACCAATGAGGTGCTGGCGGAAGCCGAGACGTGGCAGCAGCGCCCGTTGGAGCCGGTGTATGTCGCGGTCGCGTTTGATGCGCTGCGCGTCAAGATCCGCGACGAAGGCGTCGTGCAAAACAAGGCGGTGTATCTCGCGCTCGGCGTGCAGCCGGACGGCACGAAGGAGATCCTCGGCTTCTGGATCGCGCAGACCGAAGGCGCGGCGTTCTGGCATCGGGTCTTTAGCGAGCTCACCGGGCGCGGCGTGACCGATATCTTGGTCGCGCTGATCGATGGCTTGGTCGGGCTGCCTGAGGCGCTGCACGCGGTCTTTCCGCACACCGTGATTCACCAGTGCGTAGTGCACCTGGTGCGCCAGAGCCTCCAGTACGTCGCCTACAAAGATCGCAAAGTGGTCGCCGCGGCCCTCCGCGCGATCTATCAGGCGCCGAGTGAAGTGGCGGCGCGCGGCGCCCTCATGCGCTTCAGCGACAGTGCCCTCGGGCAGCGGTATACGCCCATCGCGGCGATCTGGGAGCGGCACTGGGAGCGCATCGCGCCAGCCCTGGCCTACCCGCTCGACGTGCGCCGCGTGCTCTATACGACGAATGCGATCGAGAGCCTCAATATGCAGCTTCGCAAAGTGCTCAAGACGCGCGGCCACTTTCCGCATGACGAGGCCGCGAGCAAGTTGCTCTACCTCGCGCTCCGGAACATCCAGAAGAAATGGCAGGCCAAACCGGCCAAGGAATGGCGGGCCGCGCTGCCCCATCTGAAAGTGCTGTTCGGAGCGCGCCTACCGGATCTGGTGTGATCTGCTCACCGACTCATACACAGAATTCCTGACACGCCCTTTTCTGGCAGCCATCGCTTTAGCTGAAAGCTCTAGCTGAGAGCTTAAGTACCGCCCCTGACAGCCATAGCTCTCAGCCATGCCTGGCAGCCGATCTCGCGCCACATCAAGCTGCCCGCACAAACGCCAGCCTCAACCCCCAGAAACCGCCGAAGCTCTCACAAGTCAGCCCAGGCTCCGCCCACCCTCACCGCCCACATGACGGGTACGCCGTATCCCGCCCCGCAATCGCCGGCTTGTCGCGCCTGTTCGCCACCGCCAGCATCACGTCATGCACGAACCGGCCAACGCGCGCCGAGTGCTCGTAGTCGATGTACTGCGGCTCGTCCGTCGCCTGGTGGTAGTCCTGCGCGTACCCCGTCGAGAAGTACGTGACCGGGATGTCCTTGTTCACGTAGTTCACCTGGTCGCTGCGACAGAACCGGTTCATCGGGTTCGCGGTCACGTCCCAGCTCTTGTCGATCGCCATCGGCTCCGCGCGGATGGCGTTCACCGAGTCGATGATGTCGCCGAACTCGCGCGAGAGGCGCCGGGCACCGAGCATCTGAACGGAGTTCGGGCCGCCGAACTTCACCTGATCCGCGCGTCCCTTGCCGAGCATGTCCATGTTGTGTGCGGCGACGATCGACGTGAGTGGTACCGTCGGATGATCGACGAACCAGCGCGAGCCGAGCAGGCCGGCTTCCTCGCCCTGATGCGAGACGAAGATGATCGACCGGGCCGGCTTCTCCGTGGCGAACTTCTCCGCGATCTCGAGCAGCACCACTGTGCCGGAGCCGTCGTCGTCCGCACCGTTCATGATCGAGTCGCGACGTGCCGGCCGGATGCTCCGCGCGCGCTTGATGAGCGAATCGATCTGCCGCTGCTGGTCGGCGGTGGGTACGCATGCCGGGTCGTTGGCGCCCTGACGCCGCGTGATCGTGTTCACGGCGCGCAACGAGTCATGATCGACCGGCGAATTGTTGACGCCCACATGATCGTTGTGCGCGCCCACCAGCACGTACTCGGCGGCACGCGTGGGGTCCGACCCGGGCAGCACTGCCACGACGTTGCGCGCGGGTGCGTCGGCCACGCGCCATTCGTAGTTCCAGCTACCGGTGACCGGTTGACCGGTGTCACCGACAGTGAGGCTCTCGACGGACTTGCCGAAGATCGCGGCGGCCGCAGCATTGGAGATGGTGGCGCCGGCGGGGCCACCCGACGTAGCCGCGGCGGGCTGCATCGTCATGCGCGTGTTGAACGCGGCCGCGACGGTGGCGCGCGGCATCGCATCGAGTCCGATCACCAGCACAGCCACCGCACCTGCTGCCTGCGCTCGCGTGTCGCGCCCGGCGGCTCCCCCTCCTCCACCGGCACCGCCGCGACCGCCACCGCCGCCTCCGGCCCCGCCCGCACCGGCATTGGCGCGCGCCCCGGCTTCCACGGCCGCGGCGGCCGCTGCACCGAACTTGTTGGGGACGGCATCACAGGTCACGAACGACGCGGGGCCGCGCCCTCCACCCGTGCCCGTTCCCGCTCCACCTGCCGACGGGGGTGCGAGAAACACCGCGATCTTGCCTTTGAAGACCGCAGGATCAAGTGGCGTGACACTGTCGCCCAGGCGGCCGGCGAACACCGCGGGCACCCCGGCAAGGTCGACGTTGCCACCAAACCCGTTCGCGGCACTCGGTGCCGTGGGTATCCAATCCGTCGAGGGAGTCAACGGCTTGCCACCAACGGACAGCCTGGATGCCGCCACGCTGAATCCGAGCGGACCGTACGCCAGCGTCTGGAAGTACGTCCCGTTGTCGCCCGCGGGCTTGAGGCCGAGCCGCTTGAACTCGGCCGCGATGTACTCCGTACCCTTGACGTTGCCAAGCTCGCCGATGCGACGACCCATCATCGAATCGTCCGCGAAACCATAGAGCCGCGTGCGGAGATCATTCGCGCTGATTTCCGCCGTCGTCGGACGAGGAGCCCAGGTTTTCGGCCCTTCGTCAGGCCACACCGGCTTGACGTCTGCGGCTTTCGCGCGGCTCTGCGCGGCAGCCACGATCGGCGCGGCGACGAAAATCAACGAGCCGAGGAGCGAGCCCGCGAATGTATATGAGAATCTGGATGGCATCGTCAGGAGGGATGGGAAACCGGTACCGCTAACGTCTCTCTACGGCGTGGGGGCTCGCCGCGTTCGTTTCCAATCGCCCAATCACCTTCAGCTTCTGCCGTTCCGCCTCTGCCGTTCCGCTTCTGCCGTTCAGCTTCTGCCCTTCAGCTTCTGCCTCTCAGCTTCTGCCGTTCATCGTCTTGATCCCGTCCACACCACGATTGCTCCACAGCCGTTCATCGTCTGGAACTCGGCCGGAAGGTTCGACGCCCGTGGATACACCTCGATGGCACGCACTTCCTGCGGGTTCACGATGGCGTCGAGCGTGGCGTCGTCGCTCGACGTGCGCGCGCCGTTGAGGAAGATCGTCGGCGCGCAGTACTGGCTCATGCCGTTGCCGCGCATCAGCACCTGATCACCGAAATTGCCTGGAGTTACCAACACGCCGGCCGTGGTACGGAGCAGGTCGGCCATCGAGATGGCCTGCCGACGCTCGATCGCCGCGGCGTCGATGAAGGATCCGAAGCCCCGCTTGCGACGTGCCTCGAAGGCCGCGTCCGCCGCCGATCCGCGCGTGGCGTTCACGCGAAACGTGTCGAGTCGCGCCATCGGAGCCAACGCGACGACGGTGGGCTCGGGACTGCCAGGCAGGATATCGACGGCACGCCGAGTCGCTTCGAATCCAAGGGCGCGCACTTCGATGGTGTATGTCCCGTTCGGCAGTGCCGTCAGCGAGAACTGGCCACGCGCGTCGGTCGTACCCTGGATTCCGGTGCTCCAGACACTCACGCGGGCACCCGCGATGGGTTCGGCAAGCGGATTCCGCACGACGCCGCGCAACGTCCCGGGACCGCGAATCAGCGTCAGGCTCGGACGCGCCGTGTCGGTGGAGACCACACGCTGCGCTCGCCCGACGAACATCGTCCGGTGCAGGTAGCCACTCTGCGGCATCTCGAACTCCGCGTACCCGCTGGAGTCGCTGCCGGCGAAGGCGCGTGTCAGCACCAGCGAACCGGTCGGTATGCCGCACACCGCGAACTCACCGTTGGCGGTTGCTTCCGCAAGCGTCGATGGCGTGCGTCGCTCGATACCGCGTGAGCCGAAGTAGAACTCCGTCCACTGCACGCGCAGCTTGGCCGGCCCGCCAAGCGGCTCGCCGGAGGCGGCACGTACGGCGCCCGCAAACAAGCCGGTGGAGTCGCGCACAGCAGCCGGCCCGCAGGTGGCGCCCACGATGCTCGGCGCCGACGGGATGCCGAGCCCCACCGTGATTTCCGTGGAATCGACCACGTCCACGCGCACCAGCGGCACGTTGACGATGATCGAGTCCATGCGCGCATGAAAGAATCCGAGCACGTACGAGCCGACCGCCACGCTGTCGAAGCGGAAATTGCCGTAGGCATCGCTCGTCGTGCTGCGCACCTTCGACGGGTCGTTCATCACGACGAACTGCACGAGCGCACCCGGCAGCGCTTTCATCGCGACGCTGTCGAATACCGAGCCGACGATGCGGGCGAGCGTCGCCGGCTTCGCGGCGGGCGGTGCGACGGGACGGCCGGCCGGTGGGCGTTGCACCGGGGGCTGCTGCGCTTCCACCACGGTGACCGGCGCCGCGATCATCATTGCCGTCAGCGTTGCCGAAAGCGTTGTCGCAAGCGATGTCGAAAGGACTGCCCTCAGGACGGCCGCTGTGGCACGGCGATTGGCGTGAAGTCTTTGCATGCCGAATTCTACTACACACACCGCAACTTCCCGGTGCCGCGATGGTCCTTCAGCCGCCGATGGGCCGCCGCGGGCCAGTCCAGAGCACGATCGAGCCGCAACCGTTGAGCGTGAGGAATTGCCCGGGTACGCTCGACGCATGGGGGTACACTTCCACGGACCGCACTTCCTGTGCGCTCACGATCGTGTCGAGCCGCCCGTCATCGATGTTGGCGAGCGCGCCATCGATGAAGATCGCAGGAGTGCAGTAAGCGGACCGTCCCGCGCCTCGCATCGTGACCCGTTCGCCGCGAGCACCGAGCGAGACGAACACACCAGGCGTGGTGCGCAGAAGATCGGAAACGAAGATCGGATTGCGCTTCTCGATGGCGGTTTCGTCGATGAAGTAGCCGAAGCCAAGTGCGCGGCGCCGAGCCTCGGCTTCATTCTGAAAAGTCGACGTGTACACGCGGGTCGCGTTCACCTTGACCGTGCTCAGCTTCGCGATCTGCACGATCGACACGGCGACCGTTTCCTCCCGGTCTGGCACGATGTCGACGGGACGCCGGACGGGCTCGTAGCCGATTCCGCGGACCTCGAGCGTGTAGGTGCCCGACGGCAGGCCGGAAAGCTGGAATTCGCCGCGTGCATTGGTGACCGCCTCCACGCCGGTGCTCCACACCGTGGCGCGGACGCCCGCCACCGGCTGGTTGCGTGCGTCCCGTACCACGCCGCCGAGCGTACCGGGCCCGCGCAACATCGTCTCGGATGGTCTGGTCGAGTCGGTGGACGCGATACGCTCCGCGCGTGACACGTACAGCATGCGGTGCAGCACTCCGTTCTCCGCCAACGGGAGCTCCGCGAATCCGCTGGAGTCCGCACCGGCGAACGCACGCACGAGCACACTCGCACCAAGCGGAATGCCGCACACCGCGAACTTGCCTTCCGGTGTCGTGGTGGTGATCACGGATGGCGTGCTGCGCTGCATGCCGTTCGCGCTCACGATGAACTGTGTCCATCCCACGCGCACTTTGCCCGGTTCGGTGAGGGGCGCACCGCTGGCAGACCGCACGGTGCCGGCGAACAGGCCGGTGGAATCCGAGAGTGCGTTCGTGCCGCAGCTGCCGGCGATCACCGAGCGCGAGGAAGGAACGCGAAGCGCTGCCGTCGCGTCGATTCCGTCACGCACCTCCACGCGAACCATGGCCGGTGTCACGGGAATCGAATCGAGTCGCGGGTGCAGAAAGCCGACGACGTAGTCGCCGGCGGCCACGGAGTCGAAGCGAAAGGCGCCGTCGTCCGCGCTGGTGACGCTGCGCGTCTGCGCCGGGTCGCTCAGCAGCATCAACTGCACGAGCGCACCCGGCAACGGCTTCATGGCAAGGCTGTCGTAGATCGTTCCAACGACACGTGCCTGAGGTCGTGCAACAGTCGCGGCTTGCGCACCCGCGGCGCCAGCCATGCCCACGAGGGCCGTCAGCAATCCGATGATCGGAAGCGAATGATTCATGGGAATGCCGTTGAGGTAGCGACCGTTGTGGCACCCGTGGCGCAGGCGCGAGTTGACGCTCCAGGACATGGTGGCATGCGTGATGAGTGCAGCGCGGGATCCCCGGGAGACCTTGCCCTTAGATTTCTGGCACTCTGTTACTACGGCATCCGAAACAAAGGTTCCACGAGCCGCCTCGCACAACCACACGAATGAATATCGTCTCCGATCTGTTGGCCCTGCTCGAGCTCGAACCGCTCGAGGTGAACATCTACCGCGGCCACAACCGCGACCTCGGCACGGGCCGGGTATTCGGCGGGCAGGTGTTCGCGCAGGCACTGGTGGCAGCCCGCCGCACCGTCGACGAGCCACGGGAGGCGCACTCGATGCATGGTTACTTCCTGCGGGAAGGTGACCTCAAGGCGCCGATCGTCTACTTCGTCGATCGCCCGCGCGACGGCGGAAGTTTCACCAGCCGTCGCGTGACCGCCATCCAGCACGGGGAAGCCATCTTCCACATGTCCGCATCCTTCCATGTCGCCCAGGATGGATTCGAGCACCAGGCCGACATGCCGGACGTGCCGCCGCCGGAGTCGCTGCAGAACGAGCTCGAGATCATCCGTGCGCGACAGGCGGAGCTACCGGAACACTTGCGGGCGGTGCTCACGCAGGACCGCCCGATGGATTTTCGATCGGTGCGGCCGATCGATCCGCTGCATCACGAGAAGTCCGATCCGGTGCGACAGGTCTGGTTCCGCGTGATCGACCGACTGCCGGATTCGCCGCTCGCGCATCAGGCCATCCTTGCGTACGCATCGGACTACGGCATGCTGCCGACGGCGCTCTACCCGCACCCGGTGTCGTATCGAAGTGAGGGGCTGTTCATCGCGTCGCTCGATCATTCGGTCTGGATCCATCGGCCGTTCCGCGCCGACGAGTGGCTGCTTTACAGCATCGACAGCCCCTCGGCGTCGGCTGCCCGCGGCTTTGTGCGGGGGCAGGTGTTTACGCGCGATGGAAAACTCGTCGCGTCAGTCGCGCAGGAAGGCCTGATCCGAATGCGCCCTCCGAAACAGTGAGGGCGCGGGACGGTTCGTTGTTGTCAGAACCGGGGGCGGGTGCGCGTGCTGCGCGCGTTCAGTGTGCCAAGGTCGACCGCCTCGCGTGCACCGTCTCCCATTGATCGCGTCGGCGGAGTCGCACCCCTGAACCGTCGACGTCGATCACGTGCAGATGGATCCAGCCGTGCTCGACCAGATGCCGGACGACGTCATGCCGGGCTATGACCGTGTCGATCGCGTCGGCGGGCGCTTCGATGTACACCCCCAGTCGCACCGGCTCATGCTGCCATTTCGTGCCGTCATGCAGCGACTGTCGTGCAAGCCCGATGCGCAGATCGCCTCCTGCACCCTCGTATACACCGGCGCTGCCGCCGGCCACGTTGTGCAACGTCTTGTCTCCACTGCCGAAACGGTCCGGGTCGACGGTCGAGGCGTAGTACTGCAGGTTGATCCAGTGCGCCACGATCACCGGCGCCGTGAGGATCGTCTCCAGCACCGTGAAGTCGGTGTCGCGCTGCCATGCGTACTCGTGCAGGAACGCCCGTCCGCGCAGGTCGAAGTCGCGCGTACGCGAGCGAGGGGCGGCGATGAACACCCCGTTCCGGGCCAACCCCCACTCCGGTCGCACCTGTGCCCAATCGGCGGCGCGGTGTGCAACGTCATCGCGCAATTCAGCCGGTGTGCGCTCGGCGAGCCCAAGTGCCGGTGCGCGTTCCGACCGGCAGCGATTGCCGGCAAGCAGCAGCGCGTGCGAAAGCGCTTCGATCTCGTTCCATCGATCGGCGGGGAACGGCGAGTCGGAGAACAGCGTGACGGCATCGGTGACCGTGTCGTGGCACCCGGCCAGGAAGCGGGTGGCCGCAGGAACGACGATGCCTTCTGCGACGAGCGCGTCGCGCACGGCTGGATCATTGAGCAGTGAGGCGGCGGCCCGCGCGTTCACTTCACCCGAATGACCACCACAGGCACCGCACGCAAGCGCGGCAGCCTGCGGGTTGTTGGTGAGCGATGCTCCGTGGCCGATGAAAGCCACCACGCGGGCGAATCCCGAGGTGAGACTCATTCCGCGGAGCAGGCCCGCAGCCAAGGCCGCACGATCGGCGATGGACGTCGCCTCGTCGCCCGCTTTCCCGACCAACACAGGGCGAAAGGCCGGTGCAGTCGCTGAAGGGGGCGTGGGTACACCCGATACCGGTGGGACCGGTTTGAAGGCGCCGTTCACGAGTGCGGCCGCACCAAGCAGTCCGGTCGCTTCGACGGCTGTGAACGTGGAGGGGGCACCCAGCATGACGGACCGCCACGCTTCCCCGTACCGGCCGTCGGCTGAGCCCGTCCCCGCCAGTGCGCCATCCGATGCCACATCCCGCACTTCCCAAGCGGGTGACAACAGCCCCGGCAGCTGCTGTCGCGTCGCGCCATCAGGCGTCGTATATGTGATCGGCAGCCCGAAGAAGCCGGCGAATCCGAGCGTCCGGACCTCGGAGTCGACCGCTTCGAGGGCGCGACGCATCGGCTCCGATCGCACGTCGATGCAGAACACGGCCTGCGCGCGAACGGTGGGAAGCGACGACGGGCCCGTGGCGAATGCGTGCGCAGGTAACTCTGCGCCAAGGGCGCAGGCAAGCTGCTCGTGATACCGCGTCTCGAGTGCTTCCTGCAGCACCCAGTCCACTGTCTGATCATCCTGCAGCGCGGCCGCGGCTTTCTCCCAGACGGCACGGGCATGTGTCCAACGCAGCGAGACCATGGTTCCGTCGATTGCACGATGCGACGCGAGTTCCCACGCCAACCGGATCGCCAGCAGGTCGACCAGCATGGCATCGTCGGCACCTGCACGCCGAGCATCCCAGCGCCGCTGGGCAGCGAGCGACGCCCACCCCGACACACTGTACAGGAGTGCCGTGAGATATGTCTCGCGGGCCGACCGCGGTACCGGGAGCGTGTCGAGCGCGTGCGTGATCAGCGACATCGCGTCCGCCGACAGCGCACCGATCGCATCGCCCATGGTGGTCAGCTCGAGCAGCAGCAGCGGGGACCGGTCCACACGTGCCAGGCGTCGCCACAACGCGTACAGCCCACCGGAGCGATCCGGGCTCCACGCCGCTGCCCCTTGATCGACGAAGTTTTCCGCGACGCGTCCGATCTGCGCGAGCATCACTTCGACGGACTGCATCGAGGGTGTGCCTCGGCGCATCGCGTCACGAGTGTCCGTGAATGTGGGAAACGGCGTCGGCGCAGGAGCTTCCGCCTGCAGCGCCGAACGCACATCGGCGACGGAGAGCGGCGCGCCAGTGCGTTCGAGCGCGCGCTCGATGATCGCATCGGGCAAGCGCCCGGCCGCGTCCTGCTCGCGGTACCACGCACGCGGCATTGTCAGCGAGCTTCCGGTCACCGATCCAAAGTTCGCGGCCGCTTCGGCGATCGGGCGATCGATCCATCCCCAATACGGGTTCACCGCGATGCTCCGATCGAGCGGCCAGGCCGGCGCGATGCGCGCGCACGCTGCCTCGACGATGGTGCGCACTTCCGTTGCCGGGTCGACCCGCTGAGCTCCGATGGCGCGCGACATCACGCAACCCTCTGGCTCGCAGCCGCCATCCCGACACCACGGTGCAGCACGCGCTCGGGCAATCGGCTCGGTGGCCAGAACCGGAACGTGAGTGTCGTGAACAGTTCGTCGAGGTTGAAGCCGCAGCTGGCGTGCGCGTACAGCCATTCGGCAGCGCGCGACGTCGGGTACGCGGCGACGGCCGTCGTGGCAACCGTCAGCAGCACGAATACGGCTACGCTTGCCCACGCCACGATCGTCATGGCAACCGACGCCTCGGTCAGCAGGGTGCCCGTGGGCATCATGCCCGTGGGCATCATGCCGGCGAACGTCATCTCCCAGAATGTGTACAGGGCCGGCAGTCCGAGCCCGAAGGCGGCCAGAGTGAACGCGTGGAACGGCCTGGTCACCCGAGGCGCCGACACGAAGGCGGCAGTGACGCTCGCGGCAATCAGCACGACCGGGAACCAGGCAGCTGGAGTGACGTCAAGGGTCGGAGTGAACAGCGCGATTCCAGCCACCGCGACGGCAAGACCGATGGCCCCGCGCGTGAGTATGCTCAGCGGAGTCGGCGGCGTGGCGACGACTGTTGCAGCCGCTCGCCGCAGCTGCCCTGACGAAAGGAAGGCGTGCGACTTGTAGCAGGCATGCGCCACGATGTGCAACATCGCCAGCTGGTACGCGCCCAGCCCGCACTCCACGAGCACGAAGCCCATCTGCGCCACGGTGGACCACGCCAGTGCTCCCTTCACGTTGGCGCGCGTCCGCATGACGAGGACTGCCAGGATCGCGGTGATCGTTCCGCTCACCACCAGCATCGCCTGCGCGGTCGGGACCCGCGAGAGCAGCGGCGCGAGGGTGACCAGCACGAATGCGCCGAGGTTGACGATGCCCGCGTGCAGCAGCGCCGATACCGGCGTCGGGACATCCATCACCTGCACCAGCCACCCGTGAAACGGGAGCTGCGCCGAGCGGAGAATCACGCCGAACGCGAGGAGAACGAACGCGGCGTGGGTCGAGACCGGTAGCGTGGTGAGCGCCGAGGCCTGTGTGATGATCTCACTCCGCGACGCGCTTCCGAAGCCGAACACCAGCAGGCCGACCGCCGACCAGATGGACACGTCTGCGACGCGGCTGAGCAGAAACTTCTTGTGTGCGGCCAGCTGTGCCGCGACGCGCGTGCCGTCGAGGCTGAGGAGCCGGTGCAGGCAGAGGGACGTCGCGGTCCATGCCGCCGCCATAACGATGATGTTCGGGCTGGCCACCACGGTGGCGGCAGCGGCCAGCGTTGCGACGAACCAGCGCTGGAAGTCGCGCTGCATCGGGGAGCCGTGCAGGTAGCGCCGGGAGAAGTGAAGGGCAGTGCCACCGACCAACAGGATGACGAGCAGCATCAGAACAGGAAGCATGATGAATTCCGGTAGGGGAGGAAGACTTCCGGAATTCTGGCCTGTGCCATTGATTCTGTAAAATACATTTATTCAAACGGATCATTCTCTCATGAAGAACAGTACGCCGGACCGCCCGCCCGCGCTCAACTTCCTGCACCTGATGCACTTCTGGGCCGTCGCGCGCGAGGGTCATCTCACCCGCGCGGCGCAGCATCTGCGCATCGCGCCATCGGCGCTGTCGACGCAGATCCAGGCGCTCGAAGCGTACTTCGGCCAGCCCCTGTTTCTTCGTGCGGGGCGTCGCCTGCAACTCACCGAAGCGGGACGCATCGCGCTCGCGTACTCCGAGACGATCGTCGGCGCCGGCCACGAACTCGTGGCCACGCTCGGCGACGACAAGCGCCACGCGCGTCAGGTCGTGCGGGTCGGCGCCGTGGCAACACTCTCGCGGAACTTCCAGCGCGCCTTTCTCGGGCCCATTCTGGCCGTGCCGGACGTCACGCTCGTGCTGCAATCCGGATCGCTCGCGGAACTGCTCTCACGTCTGACCGCACACACGCTGGATGTGGTGCTGGCGAACAGGCGCGTGCACGAAGACGCCGACCATGCGTGGCGGTGCGTGCGGGTGGCCCGGCAGCGCGTGAGCCTCATCGGGCATGCACGTCGCGGGCGCGCATTCGAGTTTCCGGGCGACCTCGCGCGCGTTCCGCTGATCCTGCCGAGTCGCGACAGTGAGGTGCGGTCGGGCTTCGACGTCCTGTGCGAGCGATATGCCATTCATCCGACCGTCGTCGCCGAAGTCGACGACATGGCCATGTTGCGCCTGCTCGCACGCGACCTCAAGGCCGTGGCGCTCGTGCCGGCGGTGGTGGTGCGTGACGAGCTGCGCACGGGGCGCCTGCACGAGTACTGCGCCGTGCCTGGACTGTACGAAGAATTTTTCGCGGTCACCGTGCGACGGCAGTTCCAGCATCCATTGGTGAAGACACTGTTGCACCGCGATCCGGACGCCATGCTGGACAGCGATACAGCGCGATGACGCGTGGTCGGTAGCGCACCACGCGTCATCCCGGTCTCACTTTACATCGCGGGCGCCTGCAGGTCGCGCAGCGCCTTCTTCAGCATGTCGACCTTGGCCGGATCGCAGCTGCGATTCGCGTCGAGGTCAGTGACGAGCTTGGCGAGCGTGCTGGTACGCGCCGCGCCACTTGCCTTTTCCGCCGCGCCGATCTGCGAACGAATCTCGCCGATCCGCGCTGCCGGCACGCAGCCCTTGCGCTCGAGCTGATCGGTGAACGCCTTGGCGAGCGCGAAGCTGGGCGGCCACACGATCTTCGGCTGACCCTGCGCATTCAGGTAATCCCACTTCACCGTATTCGCGGCATCGATCTCGTTCTGCGAGATGTGCTCGCTCGGCACGAGTTGCGCGACGTCCATGCCGCGCGCGATCTCCGAACTCACGATGCTGCCGTTGTACCAATACACCGACCACGAACCGCCCATCTCCATGCGCGTGCCGTCGACGGGGCCACGGTCGAAGCTGGCGATTTCCTTCACGTTCGCGGGATCGGTCCAGTCGAACACCGAGATGCCACCCTGGTACCACGCCTGCACCATCACGTCGCGGCCTGGGATCGGGATGAGCGAACCGTTGTGCGCGACGCAGTTCTCGTTCGCGGTCTGATGAGTCGGAATCTTGTAATAGCTCTGGAACTTGAGCTTGCGATTCTCGATGGTGAAGATCGCATTCGCACCCCACTCCGGCTTGTCGAGCGCGCGGCACTTCGGTGCGCCGCCACCGCCCCACTCGTCGGAGAAGAGCAGCTTCGTGCCGTCGTTGTTGAACGTCGCCGAATGCCAGTAGGCGAAATTCGAGTCGGCCACTGCATCGAGCCGCGTTGGCGCGACGGGGTTGCTGATGTCGAGCAGGAGACCATGGCCTTCGCACGCGCCGCCGGCGAGGCCGAGCGCGGGGTAGACGGTGATGTCATGGCATTGCGACGTCTCGCTCACGGTCTTGCTGGTGTCGGCGCCCATCAGTCCCTGCGCTGCCAACATCTGCTTGACCGTCGCATCGACGATCGGGCGGGCTGCGGCCGTATCGGCGGCGGTCGGCGTCGTGCCGCCGCGCTTCTTCATGGCGGCGTCGATGGCCGGCTGCACCATCTGCGGCGGAAGGATGATCTCCTCGTTCATCGCGGGGATGAAGAAGGTGAAGGCACCCTTGGCCTTGGCGGCATCCATTGTGGCCTTGTCGGCGGGCGACTGGCCGTGCGACTTCGATGCGCCCAGGCCAGCGAAGATGTTGGCGCGTCCGACGACGGCGGCCTTCGACGGGTCGGCGAGCGGTACCTTGATGATCTCGATGCGCAAGCGCGACGAGTTCGGTTCCGCGGCTGCGCTGTTGGTGCACTCCGGCAGCTCGTCCTTCGAACGGATGGGCGACGACCCGGAGACGTAGATGTACACGTTCTCCTTGTCCTTCGGGTCTTCGAGCACGGTGTGCGTGTGTGAACCACGGCAGGTCTGCACGTTCGCGACGAGCCTGGGCTCACGGATGTTGCTGATGTCGAACACGCGCACGCCGCGCAAGCGCTCCTTGCTCACGGCCTGCGCCACGCCACCGGGCTTGCAGTCGATGCGGCCGTTCATGGCTTCGGCGGACATGAACATGAGGTTCTTGTACACCGACACGTCGTTCTGCGACGCGGGACACTCGTACGCCACCACGAGCTTGGGCGCCGCGGGGTTGCTGATGTCCCACACCACGGGGCCGTTGTAATTGCCCTGGATGACGTAGTTGCCGGTGAAGGCCAAGTCGGAGTTCGTCTCACCGAGGAAGCCCTTGGGCGACTGCACCTTGGCGATGACCTTCAT
>DASQZA010000086.1:0-15699 GCA_035638935.1 Gemmatimonas sp.
CGTGCGCATCAAGGTGGACTTGCCGGCGCCATTTGGTCCCAGAAGTCCATACATGCCACTCGGGATCGTCAGCGAGACATCATGCAGTGCGCGCACCCCGTTCGGATACGTCTTCGCGAGGTGTTCGATCCGCAGTTCCATGGCGCACTCATCCCACCAGAGGTAGCGTCGCCGTGTGACTGCGACACCACGTTGTACGAGAGCGATCCGCACGCGGTTTCACCTGCGCAACGACCCTTCACGCAAAAAAGCCGCGCGTCCGTTGGGACGCGCGGCTTTCCAGGTCCTGCCTGCCTACGGCGTGATCTTCTTCGGCGCCTGCTGCTTGATCTTCTCCATGTACTTCTCGAAGAAGAACTTGTGAATGTCCATCATGTTGATTTCTCGGCCCTGGATGTACGACTGGATGATGGTGCTCGTCATGTCCAGCGGCGTACCCGTCGTGATGAGCAACGTCGCTTCCTTGCCCACCTCGAGTGACCCGACCTTGTCGGCGATGCCCATGCTCTCCGCGGCGTTGATGGTCACCGACTTGAGTGCCTCTTCTTCGGGCAGGCCGAAGGCGACCGCCACACCAGCTTCCCATGGCAAGCGATAGCTGTACAAGCCACCACTGCCACCGGCGATCGCGAACTTCACACCGGCCGCATGCAGTTTCGCCGGCGTCGCATACGCGTTGTCGTAGCTCTCGTACTGCCGGTCGGGCGCCGACATCGTGCTCGTGAGAATCACCGTGATGCCTTCGGCCTTGAGACGATCGGCCGCGAGCAGCGCGTCACGCCCACCACGAATCACCAGCTTCACTCCCTCGGCCCGTGCCCACGTAATGGCGTCGTTGATCTGCGCCGCACCGTCGGCCGCCACGACGACGGGAATGGTGCCGTTGAGCGCCGGTATCATCGCCGCGTAGCGCGTATCGGTACGCACGGCCTGGCCGGCCTTCATGGCATCGCGATATGCACGCGCTTCACCGAACCAATCCCGGATCTGCTGCACCTGCTCGGCGTACGTCTTGGGTGCCGGGCCTGCAGCACCACCGCGACCGCCGGGACCACCCGGCGGGCCGCCGCCGCCACCACGACCGCCGCGCGCGTTTGGATTCGGCCACCGGACGTTGAGCGCAGCCGCGCCCTTCATCGACATCTCTTCCCACGTCCAACCCTCGAGCGACATCGCCGACGAGAGCCCGGAGATCACGCCACCTTCCGGCGTCGTGAACGCGACCAACACACCAGCCGAACGCGTCGTACCGATGTGCCGGCTCTCCGCATTCACTGCGACTTCCGCGCGGACGTTGGGGTTGAAATCACCCAGCTCGGCGATGTCGTTGGAGACATCCACCGACCCGATCTCGGTGATCCCAACCGTGCTGTACGCGTCGATGAGGCCTGGGTAGATGTGCTTGCCGGCGAGCTCCACGACCTTCGCCGCGCGCGGCACCGCGACTTCGGGACCACCGATCGCGGTGATCTTGCCGCGCTCGAGCACGATGGTGCCGTTCGTGATCGTTCCCTTGGTCACCGTATGGATCGTCGCGCCACGCAAGACGACGGCGTTCTCCTGCGGCGGCACCGTCATGCGCTCCTGCGCGCGTGTGACCGCCGGAGTGAGCAGTCCGGCGATCGCCGTCGCGATCGCGAGCGTCGCGGTCGTCTTCGCCGACTTCTTCATGCTTCGCATGCCTTGATGTCCTGAAAGGAGTGGGCTGGTCACTTGCGTGCTCCCGGGCCGCCGCGCCCGCCGCGCGCCGTACTGTCGGGTGTCTGGGGGCCACCAGCCGCAATCACGGCCTGGATGAGCTGCGCGCGCTGCTTTGCGACGTCCGCGCGGAGCGTCTTGTCTTCGTCGAGGGAGAAATACTTGCGGCCATCCACCCACGTCTGCTCGGCCTTCGTGAACTGTGACAGCGGGTTGCCGCTCCAGATCACGAAGTCGGCGTCCTTGCCCGCTTCGAGTGAGCCGACCTTGCCGTCGATGGCGATCGCCTTCGCCGACTGGTTCGTCACGGTCGACAGCGCATCGATCTCATTCACGCCACTGCGCAGCAGCTTGCCCGCTTCCCAGTTCATGCGCGTCGAGATCTCGGCGTCGTCGGAGTGCAGCGACGTCACTACGCCCGCTTCCATCAGCAGGCGCGCGTTGTACGACGTCGCATCGTACGACTCGAGCTTGAATGCGCCCCAGTCGCTCCACACCACGGCGGCGACGTTCGACTTCTTGAGTTCACTCGCGATCTTGTACGCCTCCACGCCATGCTGCAGCGTCTGGATGCGGAACCCGAACTCCTCGGCCAGGCGTACCAGTGCGAGGAACTCGTCGGCGCGGTAGCCGTGCGAGGACACGAGCAGCTTCTGGTTGAGAATGTCGAGAATAGCTTCCATGCGCAGGTCACGACGCGGCGGGATGCCCTTCTTGTCCTTCTCCCACGTCTTCCACTCCTTCTCGTAATCACGTGCCGCGAGAAAGTGATCGCGGATGATCTCCTGCACACCCATGCGCGTGTTCGGATACCGCGTCGGGCTGCGCTTCGGGTTCTCGCCGAGCGCGAACTTCACCGTGCGGGGTGCACCTTCGATCCGGTACTCGTCGGGGAGCGAACCCCAACGCGTCTTCACGTACACGTTCTCGCCGCCGATCGGGTTGGCGGAGCCGTGCTTGATCATCGTCGTGGTGAGACCGCCGGCGAGCTGGCGATAGTACCAGATGTTGTTGTGCGTGAGCACGTCGCCCATGCGTACTTCGGGGACGATCGCGAAACCGCTTTCGTTCACCGCGCTCACACCGGAGTGCGTGTGCGGATCGATGAGGCCGGGTGTGACATGCTTGCCGGCCGCGTCGATTTCCACGGCACCGGCCGGAGCAGCGAGCTTCTGCCCGACGCGCACGACCTTGCCGGCCTGCACGAGCAGGTCAGCGTTCTCGAGCTTGCCCTGCGGCCCCTGCGTCCAGACGGTCGCGTTTCGCACGACGACTGCTGCGGGCTGCACGGGCGCCGACGTGCGCCCGAATTCCATGCTCGGACGGATGAAGGGCAGGTCGAGCTTCGGCACCTTCGATGCGATGGTGCCTCGCGTCGCACCGACGAACGCTTCGGTGCGTGTGCCGCGGTAGCTGGCATCGGTCCCGTTGGGGAGCGACAGCCAACCGAAGAACGTCGTGTCGCGCACACTGCCCGCGAGCAGCAGTGCGCCTTCCTGTCCGATCGGCTCGCCCGCGAACGTCGCTTCGAGACGGCCAGTCTCCGCGATGATGCGCACGGACGTCAACGGTACCGGGCGACGGCCTGCGAGTTCGACCGTGCCGCGAATGCGATTGAGCGGACCATCGAGACGCAGCGTGGCCGTCTTGAACGTGCCGGCATCATCGGACGTGATCGTCCACGTGCCGCGCGGGTCAATTTGCGGCGGGCGCGTGATCCCATACTGGCGGCCCTGCACCCACACGTCGCGCACGCTCGCCTCTTCGAGGAACAGGTCACCGTCGCTGACGACGAGATTGGCCGACTTGCCGACGGCGATGGTGCCGTGCGTCTTGTCGATGCCGAGCCAGGCAGCGGGCACCGTGGTGAGCGCCGCGAGCGCCTTGTCGGGTGTAAGCCCACGCGCGACTGCAGTGCGCAGGTTCGGGAGGAACTGCTGCAGCGACGACAGTCCATCGGCCGTGATGGCGAACGGGACGCCAGCCGCCGCGAGCTGCGAGGGGTTCGTCGGCGCGAGATACCAATGACGCAAATCCGCGAGCGACACGTTCACCGCCGCTTCGGGGCTCGACACGTTCGGCGCATCGGGGAACGTCAGCGGCAACACGAGCGGTTGCGTGCGGCCCTTCAGCACGTCGATGAGCCGGTACTCCTGACCGTTGCCGCGGAACCACGGCACGAGCTTGTACTCCTGTGCGAGCTTGTACGCGCGGAGGTATTCCTCTTCGCTGTCGGTCTCGAAGAAGACGGGCTGCTGCCCCTTCACGGCTTTGGCCAGTGCCGACAGCGCTTCACTCGTTTCCGGCGGCAGCAGTGAGCGTCCGCTGGTCTCGTAGGAGGTCCACGCGCGGCCGTACCACTCGGCATCCATCAACGTCTGCCTCATCAGCGCGACGGTGCCCATGGCGGAATTGGGATACATGCCGCCGAGTGCGAACGAGCGCTGGAATCCGATGGCTTGCACGAGATCGGCGCGCATGACGCGATCACGAGGGCCACCGTCGCCGAGGCTGAGCACCGACGCGGTGCCGCGGAAGATGCCCTGGCGCGGTACCGCGAGCGCCGCGCCGAAACCCAGGGAGCGAAGGCCGGTGCGGCGTGTCGTGTCGTCCTTGAGGTTAGAGGTCGTGCTGAACCACGCGCGGACCTGTGGATTCCAGTGCGTCGGGCCGACGTCGCCGCCTTGTGCGGGCGCATCGCCACCAAGGTCGCCGGAGGCGTCGATGAAGCCGGGGTAGACGGTGAGCCCCCTGAGGTCCCACACTCGCGCGCCAGCGGGTGCGGCCACGCCTGCTCCGACGGCCGTGATGAGCCCGTTTCGGATGACGACCGTGGCGTTGTTGAGGACCTGACCAGGTGCCGTGACGACACGCGCGCCCACAAGCGCGTGGTAGCCCGTGCCGTTGTCGCGTAGGCCGGTGACCGGCTCCGTGCGGGAGGACTGCTGGGCCTCGAGCGTAGTGGCGACGAGTGTCGCCAGCACGAGGGGGGTTCGAAACGCTCTCAAGAGGTGCTCCCGGGGACGGCCGATTCGGCGGTCGTCGGTGGAGAAATGGAGGGGTGGACGTCGGCGCCGCTCACATTAGAGCGGCCCGCGTCAGCCTTGAGAGAATCGCTGAGTACCGGCCGGGGTGCAAGGAGGGGCGCCGTTCCGCTTCGGTGTCGACGGTAGTGATGATCCTCCCGCATCGAATGCGGTCACGAGCGCACCGCACACGGGTGCGTGGCGCCGTTGGCGAGCTGCCACTGCAGCGCCGTATGTTCCCGACATGCCGATGCTCTCCTCCCGTTCCGTCCGGCCGCTGTTCACGCTGCTGGCCCTGTCTGCTTGCCTCACCACATCGCTCGCCGCGCAGGCACCAGCCGAGCACGCGCGGACGCGATGGAAACGTCTGTGCCAGATCCGGCGCGATCAGTTCGATCTGATTCTCCCGGCGGCAATGCGCGACCACGGCGTGGACATGTGGATCGTCATGCAGAAGGAAAACCAGTTCGATCCGATGTATGAGGACCTTGGCCGCGGTTACGTCGGCAGCGTCGGCTACTGGATCTTCACCGATCGTGGTGGCGACCGTATCGAACGCGCGACGATCGGTGTGTCGGGTTATCAGCTGGACAAGTGCGGCTACGATCTCGTGCGAGGCTTCGCTCCACTCAGGCCGTTCGTCACCGAGCGCAATCCAAAGCGAATCGCGATCAACACGTCGGGGGACATTGGAGCGGCCGATGGCATCTCCAAGACCAGCTACGATCGCCTGATCAAGGAGCTGGGCCCCGACTTCGCGTCACGCGTGGTGTCAGCCGAGCGCGTCGTTTCGGATTACCGAAGCGGCTTCACGGCATCTCGGTTGGTCGCCTTGGGCGAGGCTGGTGAGCTGTCACGTCGACTGGCTGATCGCGCGCTCTCCAACGAAGTGATCGTGCCCGGTGTGACCACGCTGGAAGACGTCTCGTGGTGGATGATGGATCAGCTGCAACAGCGAGGTCTCGGTTCGAGTTTCGAGATGCCGTCCGTGTACATCACAGGCCCCAAGGGCATCGAAGCGACGTCGAACGATCGCATCATTCAGCGTGGCGATCTGCTCATGATCGACTGGGGCGTTGGCTACCTGAATACATGGACCGACGTCAAGCGTATTGCCTACGTGCTGAAGGCCGGCGAAACGACTGCGCCAAAGGGACTGCAGACCGCGTTCGACAACGCCGTCAAGGTGCGCGATATCATCCGGCGCACGATCAAACCGGGACCGACGGCCGGCGAGATGATCGAGCGTCTGGGCTCGGAGATCACCAAGGCGGGCTATCGCATGCAGGGTACGTTCAACGAAGTCAGCGGCGACAACAAGATCGAGGTGAACATCGGCTGTCACTCGGTGGGAGATCGTGGCCACGGGAGTGGGCCCTCCATCGCATGGTTCAACCCTCGGCAGCAAGCGTTTCCCATCAAGCCGTTCAATCCGTTCTCGATCGAGCTGTTCGTCTGGACTCCGGTGGCGGAGTGGGGCGGAGCGAAGGCGCGCATTCCGCTCGAAGACGACGCCATCGTGACGCAACGCGGGGTGGAGTGGATGTATCCCATCAACGAACGCATACGGTTGATCAAGTAGCGCTGCGTCAAGTAGTGCTGCGCATGGAGCGCGCGGTCACCCGAGCCCCTGCTCCATCTCACTAAGTCTGGCGAGCGACCATGTGGCCGACCCGCTCAGCGGGCGCGCCCTCGCGTCGATGGCCGCGCGTGCCTCACGAATGTGCGCAAACGCGTCCTGTGCGCGCCCTTCCGCGATGGCCAGTGCGGCCTCGTAACGGCTCCGCTCCGACGCGGGCAGCAGCGCCCAGGTTTTCGCGTGGGGCCGCGTGTACTCGCGTGCGGCTTCTGCATCCCGATCGAACCATGCGGCCACGAACGCCTGCTCGAGCGCGACCGCGGCACCGATGGAGAATGGCAGGCCGTTCGCGAGCGCGGCGGCGCGCGCGATCTGCTGGCGCGCTTCGCGCAGCCCGCCATGCTGCACGAGCCACGAGTAGGCGACCGTCCGACCAGCCACCTCGTGCATCGACCCGTCGATGGGCAGGAGCATCGTCGCGATCTGGTCGGCGCTCGTGGACGCAATCGGCACACCGGCACGATCGCGCACCGTGTACAGCAGCAGGGCCGCGTCGCGTCGTGACTCGGGAGTGTTGCGGGAGAGCTGGAGAAACCGCTTGCCGTCCGTTACGAAGCTGCCGTTCTGCGCGGGTATCATGGTGACGAGCCCCAGGACGCCCGAGAGTGCACCCGTCAGCAGCAGTGCGCCGCTCCACGCGTCCGTCGGACGCCATGCAACGAGTCCGATGCACAGGGCGGTCAACAGCACGCTCGCGAGCGGCCCGCCGATCACGAGCCATCGCATCTTCGCCACGAGGTCCTCTTCCGTCCGCGGCATGCAGCCCGCCACGCCGCCCGCAAGCTCGAGGCTGCGATTCAGACCAACGCGGATGCGGTCGGTCGTGCTGTCCCGATCGACCTTGAGCGGCCCGACGATGAAGAGCGCGAAGCGAAACCCCTGTGACAGCCCGCCAACGACATGTCCGAGCTCGTGCACACTGACCGCGACGAACCAGACCAGCAGGAGTAGAAGGACATTGATCCACTTCTGATCGGGCATGCTGTCGAGCGTGGGTTGCAGCAGGGGTTCGCCCATGGTGGCCAGCAGGCCGAATCCCGCCATACCAATGAGCGCCCCGGCCAGGCCGCCGATGAGAAGTTGACGGAGCATCGACCGGGAGCGATCCGGTACGGGGGCATCCACAGGTGGAAGCGGAATGGATGATGTCATGTCCTGAATCATGTGCTTGCTTTGTAGGGCGGTTCAATGACTCTGCCGTCGAAGTGCCACTTTTACCTTTTCGATACTTTCCATGCCGCCTGTCTTGTCTGCTCGTGTCCTGCCGTCGCTGCTCCGGCGTCCGCAATCGTTTCGCGCTCCCGTGTGGTTCGTCGCGGCGATGTGCGGCGCGACCGCCGTGCGCCCGCTCGCGGCGCAGTCGCCGCCCGCCGTCGAAACGCTCGTCGCGCTGGACAGCGCGCGGCGCATCACGGTGATCACACCAACCCTCGTGGCACGCCTCGGTCTCGTTCCGCCCGCATGGCCCGTAACCGGCGCGTTCCGCGAAGCACGACTGTATCGTCGCGAAGACGGTTCGCACGTGCTCGTGGTGCAGAACGTGATCGACACCACCGTTGCACGCTACGCGTTCGACGGCGCGGCCGTGTCGGGCCTGCAGCAGGCCGTTGCCACCGGCCTCGTCGCGCAAGGGCGCGGCGGCCAGCGCCTGCTCGGTGCCGGGAGCGGCAGCGGGGGTGGCAGCGGCAGCGGCGTCGTGGTTTCGCAACCCGCCGGCAACACGTTCGTTCGCAACCAGACGTTTCTTGGGCTCGTCGCCTACGGCCCGGCCACGGCGGCGCTCGTGAGCGATGCCGGCGGTGCCGCTGCAGCCGGCGCGTATTTCCTCGCGGCCGGTACGTCGTTCTTCGTTGCAGCCGGCACGGTGAAGGGCCGAGTGGTGACGCGCGCGCAGGCTGCTCGTGCGGCACATGGAGGAACGCGAGGCGCACTGACCGGCCTTGGTGTTGCGGCGATCGCCGACGCTGACGGAGGCCCGGCCTGGGGCGCTCCGATTCTCGCTGGTGCGATCGGTGGAACGATCGCCGGCTTTCGGCAGGCCCGCGGCCTCAGCGATGGTGAAGCAGCGAGTGCCGGGTTCTTCGCCGACCTGGGCGCACTCACCGTGCTCGGCATCGGCGGCGGCAGCGGCGCCTTTCAGGGGCGTAAACGAACGGTGGTTTACGGCCAGAACGGTCAGCAGTTCGGCAGCTACACCGACACCGACAACAGCCTGCGCGGCTCTGGCAAGGCAACCATTGGTGCCGCGATCGGTGCGAGTGTCGTCGGCTACGCGCTTGGCCCGCGCTACGCGCGACGTGCCGCGTACAACGTGACGTCCGGCGACGTGAGCGTCGCGTTCGCGGGTGCGCTGCTGGGTGGCGTCGGGGCATCGTCGCTGGTCAGTGACGGCGGCAACAGCTCAACGAAGTACGGTGCGGCGGCGGCAGGTGTGCTCGCCGGTGCCTTCTTCGCCGACCGCGGTCTGGTGAGACGCGCGGACCGCACGAGTGCCGACGGAACCCTGGCGCAACTCGGTGCGCTCGCCGGTGCGCTGATGGGCGGTGGCATTGCAGCGATGCTCGAGACGGAGGCGCAGGGGGCGCTCGCGCTCGGCAGCGCTGGCGGCATCCTCGGTCTGCTCGCCGCCGACGGCATCATCAAGCCAGCCCGCGATGCCGGCCCATTGCGCGGCATCATGCAGAGCTCGTCGCGTGCAACCGACGGACGTGTGTTCCTGTCGATCGGTCCGGTGACGTCGGTTCGCGTGACCTTTTGATCGATCGTCGCGGCATACTGTAGTGCGGATGACCCGACGTTCTGCGCTGCGGCAGGCGGGGCAGATCTTGCGAAGACGCGTTTGCGAACTCGCTTCTGCGATGTCGCTTGCATCACATCCCGCGCAAAAACTTCCCCTCAACCCGACTCCGGCCGCCGCAGATGGAGCGTCCCCAGTTCAATGTTGCAGCACCGCTGCAGATCGTCCTCAACGGCAAAGCCGGTCATTCCGATGCAGACGCGACGCGCGAGCTGATCGAGTCTGGCCTGCGCGAGGCTGGTCGCGAGGGCACCGTACACTTTGCCGGGCCGGGTGAACTCCCACGCGTGTCTCGGGAATGCGCGGCGAAAGCGCTCGCGGATGGCTCGGCCGTCGTCGCGGTGGGCGGTGACGGCACCATCAACACCGTCGCACAGGCGGCGCACGGGGTCGGATGCACGATGGGTGTGCTGCCGGAAGGCACGTTCAACTACTTCGCGCGCGAACATGGTGTGCCGGACGACACCGCCCAGGCGCTGCGCTGGGTGCTCGATGCGCGTCCGGAGCCGGTGCAGGTATCCGCCATCAACGAGTACGTCTTCCTCGTGAATGCGAGCCTCGGTCTGTACCCTGACCTGTTGCAGGACCGGGAGCGCTGGAAAGCGCGCTTCGGTCGCAGCCGCTTGGTGGCGTTCAGTGCCGGCATCTCGACCCTGCTGCGCGCGGGCAACCATCTGCGCTTGGGCATCGAATGGGAGGGAAAAGTGCGCGAAGTGCGCACACTCACGCTCTTCGTCGGCAACAACCAGTTGCAGCTCGAGCAGCTCGGGTTGAGCGACAGCGGAGGACCGGGGGAAGGCGCCACGGCGGACGGTCACGTCACCGCGGTGATTCTCAAGCCCACCGGCACCCTCGCCATGCTGGGGCTCATGCTGCGCGGTGCACTAGGACAGTTGGGCGAGGCCGGCGGCATCGACCGCTTCGTCTGTCAGAAGCTGGTGGTCGATCCGTCGCGAACGTGGAGCCGGCGCAGGGTGAAGGTCGCGTTCGACGGTGAGGTGAGCTGGATGGTTTCGCCGCTCACCATCCGTGTGTTGCCGAAGCCGTTGTGGTTGTTGAAGGCGCCGGCTGCTGGTGAGGCGCCGGATACCGTCGGATGAGTGAGTGCTTGCGCAAATGCGCCGTTCGACCGATATTCGCGGCCCGAACGTAAGCCGAAAGACACTCCCCAGTCACCGAGCCTGCAATGACCACCACAGCCACCACCGATACGATCGCCGATGCGGCCACCGCACTCGTAATCACCCCTGCACAGTTCCTCGCGCACTGGCAGGGGCACCGCAAGCTCACGCGACGCGCCATCGAGGCATTCCCGGATGATCAGCTCTACTCCTTCTCGCTCGCCGGCCTGCGGCCGTTCGGCGTGCTGGCGAACGAGTTACTCGGCATGGCGGTCCCCACCGTGCAGGGCATGATCAGTGATACGTGGGGGGCATACGCCGAAGCAGCAGCGACGACGAAGCAGGAGCTGCTGGCGGGCTGGGACGCGAGCACGGCGCAGCTCGAGACGCTTTTCCCACAGATTCCCGAAGCGCGTTTTCAGGCCACGATGACGGCGTTCGGGCAGTGGACGATGCCCGGCTACGATCTGCTGCTGTACGTCGTGGACAACGAGGTGCACCACCGCGGCCAGGGATACGTGTATCTGCGCGCGCTGGGAATCGAGCCGCCGGCGTTCTGGGAGCGGTAGCGTCGTTTTGACACGCCGCAGCGAGCAGCAGGAAACGCTTCTCAGAGTCCGGTAAGTAGTGGGCGCTGTACGGACGGCGTTCGAGCTACCGCTGCGGCCCCGCGTATTTCACCAGCGCCGTCATCAACTCCACGAAGCGCATCTCTTCGAGGTGCTGGGTGGTGTCGTTCCAGCTCGCTGCAGCAGCGTACCAATTGCCGTCGACGCCCCGCTCCAACAGCGTGAGGTTCATGACGCCGGGCTCCGAGCCTCCCTTGAAGCCAGTCCATGAGTATTGCGCGCGATCGATCGAAAGGCCGGGGTTCTTCGAGAGCACCGCGCGGGCATCTGCGCCGCTGGCCCCTTCGGTGTTGCGCCGCAGCCAGTCCATCACCCGAATGAGATCCTCGGGCGTGAAGAACCATTCGATGCTGTCGATCCGATTTGGTGTGCGCGGCGGAATACCCATCGCCATCAGGGGCGCGATGCTCGCGGATCGGACTTCGCGTGCGAGCAGCGTGCGCTGGCCTGCCTCGTCGAGCGTGATGAAGCGGTCACCAAGCTTGCCGTTCTCCAGCCATTTGAGCTTGAACATCTCGAGCGTCGCGAGGAACGGGATGTTTCACGCCGATAGCGGGTAACATCGCCTCGACCTTCTCGCGACCCAGCGCGAACAGGAGGATGTCGGTGGCGCTGTTGTCGCTGATCGAAATCATCTGTGTCGCCAGCTCGCGCAGGCTGACCTTCGTGCCTTTGGGCTTTCCGGTGTAGCCACCACCGGGCAACACGCCACCGTCGAGCGTGACGCTGTCGTCCCATCGGCGCTCACCGGCGTTGGTGGCGCGGACCAGTTCAGCCAGGATCACGAGCTTGAACGCCGAGCCGACGGCAAGTGCCTTCCCGGGATTGTGCTGGGTAATGACTTCGGGCGCGCCGGCGCCGAGTTTCGCGAACGCGTAGGCGGTGGCGCCGTGCAGGCCGTCGAGTGCAGCGGTGACTTCGCCCAGTGACTTCTCTGCTGCGATGGGACCGAGCACCCGCAGCCCGCTGACTTGATGGGGGGCGGCGGGATCGACAATGAGCTGGAACGCCACCGTCGCTCTCTCGTAGCGAATGCGCACCGTTCCCGCGTACGGCGTCTGCAGGGTCGTGCCGTCGACCGCGACGGGCGCTCCGTGAGCGGCTGTGAGTTGAACGTTGATGGGCGCGAGCCTTTCCCTGGGTACCGCCGTCTGAAACCCGCTGGTGAAGAAAGCCGCATAGTCGCCGGACCCTTGGAGGATGCCGACGAGCTCCCGGACACGCGCCTCGTACGCGGGCGCGGCCTGCACTTGGGGGCGGTGGAAGCCGGAGGAGTTTGCGCGGCGGCGAGCGGACGAGAATGGCCGCGGCTCGAAAACCTCGTCTTGCTGGCGAGCAATATTGGTGTCAATGTCAGCCCGCACGGAAAATTCTATTTGAACCGTCGACGAGTCCACATGATGTTGTCGGTAATCAGGGAAATGGTACCGTGAGCGACGCCAGCCTCCCGAAGGGTCACCTGCTCGTGGGGCAGTACGAGATTGTCCGTGAAATCGGCCGCGGTGGTATGTCCACGGTCTACCTCGCGAATGACCGGAAACACGAGCGTACAGTTGCCGTGAAAGTGTTGCTGGCGGAGCTGTGCGAGGCAATGGGTGTCAATCGCTTCAGCCGGGAAATCCGCACCGTTTCCAGACTGCAGCATCCGCACATCCTGCCACTGTTCGATTCCGGGGCGGAACACGGCGTCGTGTTCTTCGTGATGCCGTACATCGAAGGCGAATCGCTGCGTCAGTTGCTGGATCGGGAAGGGTCCACGGGGCTCGACATGGCGACGATGATCGCGCGACAAGTCCGGGATGCGCTGGATTTTGCGCACTCGCAGGGCGTGGTGCATCGCGATGTGAAGCCCGAGAACATCATGCTGGTTGCCGGCCATGCGCTGCTCACCGACTTCGGTGTGGCTCGCGGGCATTCCCAGGATCAGCTGCAGACACTCACCGCTGCCGGCGCGGCACTGGGTACTCCGTACTACATGAGTCCCGAGCAGGCCAGCGGCGAGCGGAACATCGACGGACGCAGCGATCTCTATGCATTGGGATGCATCACTTTCGAGATGCTGCATGGGTCGCGGCCATTCGAAGGGAGCACTCCCATGGCGACCATGGCACAGCATGTCACCAAGCTGCCCCCGCGACTCATCGGCGTACGGGCGCCGGTCGCGAAGGAAGTGGCCGACGCGGTGGACTGCATGCTGCACAAGGATCCCGACGACCGTTTCCAGTCCGGGTCGTCGTTCGCGGCGGTATTCGAGTTGGCGTTGAAGGACGGAGTAGTCGCCGAGGAATCCGCAGGCCATCAGCAGACAGCACCGCGTGGGGCGCACGCGAAGGTGCTGGTGTTCGACTTCGCCAATCTCTCCCGCGCGGTCGATCTCGACTGGCTCACGGTCGGCATCGCGGAGACGATCAGTGTCGACCTTCGGCGCATCGACGGGGTGCGGGTCGTGGGTGGCGATACGCCGACTCGTCGACGAATGTCTGCCGCACTCAATGGTGCGGCCGTGGACGCCGCGATCGCGCAGCGACTCGGCAAGTCGGTCGGTGCTCGCTGGGTGGTGGCCGGCGGCTTCCAGCGAGCGGGCACGCGCCTGCGATTGACCCCGCAGTTCTTCGACGTCGACTCGGGGGAGTCGGTTGGTGTCGCCAAGATCGACGGTTCGATGGACGAGATCTTCGAGCTGCAGGACCAGGTGGTGGCACAGCTGGCGAAGCAGCTGAACATCCACCTGACGACGAACGAGATCGCCCAGATCGGCAAGCCGGAAACGGCGCGCATGCAGGCGTACGAGCTGTACGCCCGTGGCCGTCAGGCGACGCTCGAGTTCGGCGAGGAGAGCATGCGTGTTGCGGACGACTACTTCCGGCGGGCCATCGCCATCGACCCACAATACGCGCTCGCCTGGGCAGGACTCGGCAGCCTGCTCATGCCGCGGTTGCTCTCGACCGGGCGCTTCGATGGACTGGAGGAGAGTGTCGCCGCGCTGAAGCGGGCACTCGAGCTCGATCCTGCACTGGCCGAGCCATACGTGTATCTGGCGTACTGGTACGCGATGCAATACAAGCTCGATGAGGCGATCGAATACGCGCAACGAGCCGTGGAGCATGATGCGGGAGTGCCACTCGCGTGGTATCTCCTGGCCATTTCGCTTTATTCGCGCGGCATCGAGCGCAAGCAGCTCGGGGACTTCGTGCTCGCACTACCCGCAGGTCTTCGTTCCCGCTCCGTCGGGCCGATGTTTCAGCCGGCGCCGCTTTTCCTCGCCGCGCTGTACATGTTGCGCGGTGACTACGCCCACGCGACCCTGTTCGCGAGCGAAGCGATGGATATCGAGGTGTCCGGTGAGGGCGTGAAGTTCGTTGGATCCTTCGTCATGCGCGCGCTGCTTCACCTGCACAACGATGAGCGCGACCTGGCGCGTGTGCTCTTCGACCTCGCCATCGAACGCTACCGCGGGGTCGACCATCTCTACGCAGAAACCGTGACGGCATGGGCCCTGTTCGGGCGTGGCCGGCTCGCGGAACGGGAACGTGATCCCGCAGCGGCGCACGGCTTCTACACGCAGTCGCGCAACGTGGCCGATACCAACCAGCATCGCGCTGCAATCGGCGCGTCATGGGTGAAGGCGACGCTGGGCCTGGCTCGGCTTGCGCGCCTCGACGCCGGCGCCTCGATGCACTTTCGCGACGAGGCCGTCGCCATGATCGTCAACCGCTCCCGCTTTCTGTGGAACAACTATCCTGGTGCAACGCTCGCGGACAACTGGTACGAAGTGGCCGCGACAGAGGCGTGCTTTGGCGAGCGCGACGCGGCCTTGAACGCACTCCAGCGCGCAGCAGAGCACGGGTGGGCGGACAAACATCAGCTCTTTGCCGACCATCATTTCGCGAGCCTCCGTGCCGACCGCGACGTCCAGCGACTGCTCGAGCGTGCGCAATCTGCGATCACCCTGCCTGCGCCAACCGCGCGCAGCGCGCAGTGACGGGCACGTAACGGGGCGGTGCGCTACGACGGCCGGGCGAAGGTCTTCTCGACGAACTGTTCGACCGTCATCGGTTTCACGTCGAATCGCTGCGCGGCCGGCTGCCAGTTGGTGAACGCATTCTTCATCGTCGCCGTGAAGTACCCCATCGACATGAGCCGAGCCGCCATCTCGTTGAACGGTCGCAGCACAGTCATGCCGGCGCGCAATACCGGTACGGGCATGTGTCGACGCTTGATCGTCACTCCCATCCGTCGTTCGATCATCGACGTCACATCGGCGAACGAACACGTCGTCGGCCCCCCGATGTCGATCCACTCGTTCTGGATCGTCCGGTCGCCGAGTACGCGCACCGCAAACTGGGCCACGTCATCGACGGCGATGAAATTCGCGCGCGTCTTCCCGTCGCCGAACAGCATCACGGGCTTCCCCTGACGAATCGCTTCGCCGATCAACATCTCCACCCACGTTTCCATGAACACGGTCGGAGCGAGCAGCACCCATGGCACCCCGCACTCCCGGATCAGCGCATCGACCTCCTGCTTGATGCGAAAGAAGTCCACCGGCGACGACGCGCCGCCGAGGCCCTGACCCGTCACGTTCACGATCCTCGAGACCTGCTGTTCACGCACCGCGCGGCAGACGTTGGCGTACGCGCGAAGATCGACACGATTGGGGCTCGATGCACCACTCCCCATCGCATTGTTGGCGGTGGTGATGACCTGATTCACGTCCGTGCATGCGCTGTTCACCAGTGCGGCATCCAGCAAGTCGCCAGCGACGATTTCGGCCCCGAGCGACTCGAGC
>DASQZA010000087.1:0-4677 GCA_035638935.1 Gemmatimonas sp.
CGACGCACGCGTCCATCCCGCCTGTCCCGTCATCCCGACGGTGAGGTGCGCGACCACGAACACGACGGCGGCGAGAAGCAGCCTGCCGATGATCGGGATCACGAACGCGATGCCCTCCGCCTCGCTCATCTCGCGTACCACGAGGTCTGCCAGGCGGCCTTCGAATCTCGCGACCTTCCGCCGCCGCTTCGCCTCGGCGGCGAGGCGCGAACGTTCGCGCTGCGCGCGTCGCGCCGCGACGCCCCAGGGCTGCCCAGGTGTCGCCAGGCGGCCATCGTCCCGCGGCGGTGTCATGCCGGGTGCGAGGATGTCTTGTCGCCTGCAGGGCGCCGGCGTGCACGCGACGCAGTGGTGAAGCAGCTCGTCATGTGACCAATATGTCACGAATCCGGCACCCGCGCGACCGTGACGCGCCGTCGCGCGGACGATGCTTCGCGATGCAGCCTTACCGTGCGACCACGCGCGCATTCTCGAGCAGGAGCGCGTACTTGTACCCAGCCCCGACATCGACGTTGGTCCGCACCACACCCATCAGCGTGACCGTGTCCCCGACCGATGCTGCCTCGAGCGTCGTCGCAGCAAGATCGTGCGTGCCCGCGACCGGGTCACCGCTTCCATCCTGCAGGTGAATCCAGTTCTTCCCCATCACCCCGGCGTTGTACTTCACCACGATTCCGCGCACCGCCACCGTCGCCCTGCCCAGCCGTGCCTTCTCGCGCCAGAGGGACGCCACCGTCTGCGCACCGCTTCCCGACGCAGGAGCCACCGCGCCGACGCCTGCGTCGCGCGCTGCCGGTGTGCCAGTCGTCGCGATCACCGCATCCGGAGCTGGCGCCACCGGCTCCAGGGAGCCGAAATAGATGCGCGCGAACGTCCGCTTGAGCGTCGGGGACGCGAACTGCTCCATCGGCAGCACATTGTAGATCGTCACGTTCGCACCCACCTCCAGCGGCGACTGATTGACGGCGGTCCACACCTCGCCGTCAGCGGTCCTGAGGCGCAGGTACAGGTACGATTCGACCGGGATGACCTCGAGGACGGTTCCGGCGATGGTACCACCGGTGGTGATGGGAGCCGTGGCACGAGCAGGAGCGGTTACCGCAGTCGAGTCGGTGGCGGCACGATCCGCTCCCTTGGCCTTGCAGGCGGTCGTCCACATGACGAGCAGGGAGAGTCCAATGAGACGGCGCATGTATGATCCTGATGCTGCTGAAGGGCGAGGGTCGAACGAGAACGTCGGGTGCCGACTTGCTCACCCGCTGCGGCACGGACGAAACGCCCCCGCCCGCCTGCAAGGTCCTGAATCCGATGTTGCCGGACGACGGTAACGAACGGCATCGAGGGATGATGGCTGGATCGGAACCGCACGCGGTATCTGCCTCGGTGCAGGACACGGCGTGCTCTCCTCCAGTCGACGACGATCCCTCAACGGCCCCCGCGCTTCGGCGTCGGCACGGCGTTGTCCGACCGCAGATCCGCCTCCATCAGCACCCAGCCGTTCGGATCCAGTCGCACCTCCCCCGGCTCGGCATCGGCACGAATGGTGAACGTATGCGTGCGGGCACTCACCTCCACGCGCGTGACTGTCGGAGCCACCTGCCCCTTCGCGTACAGGGCGATGTCCATCGGCATGCGAATCAGCGCGCCACCGGCCTGTCGCTGCTCGAGCGTGACGCGCACCTGCTTCGCCGGCGCGTCGTAGACCCAGGTGCCGGCCAGCTGCAACCGCCCGGGCTTGTACAGCCACTGCTCGAAGAACCACCGGAGGTCACGTCCCGACGCCTCCTCCATCGCCCGACGGAAATCGGCGGTCGTCGCGTTGCCGTTGAAGTGCCGTCGGTAATAGCTGCGGATGCCGCGCTGGAACGCGTCGCTGCCGATCACACCGCGCAGCATGTGCAACGTCCAGCTCCCCTTCTGGTACGTCTGCGAACTCGTGACATCCTCCATGCGCTGCAGGTTGTCATGCACGATGGTGTACTTCGGATGCAGCGAGTCGTACGCCAGCACACTCCGACGGCTGGCAGCGAGGCCCTGCAGGAACTCGTCCCTGCCGTACGCATGCTGGATGTACAGCAGGGTGAAGTAGGTCGCGAACCCTTCGCTGAGCCAGACGTCGTCCCAGTCGGACTCGGTGACGGCGTTCCCGAACCACTGATGCGCGATTTCGTGAATCACCACGTTCCGCCAGCGCACACTCTGCGTGCCCGTCACCGAGCTCTCGCTGTACAGGATCGCCGACGCCGCTTCCATGCCTCCGCTCACGCTGTTGGACTGGATGTTGGCCAGCCGCTCGTACGCGAATGGCCCCACGTAGTCGCTGTAGAAGGCCAGCACGCTCTTCGTCGGCGTCGCGAAGTCGGCGAAGCCCGCCGCGCGATCCTGCGGATAGACCCAGGTCTCGATCGCCTTGCCGTCGAACGTGTCGACGTGCTGCACCGCGAAGCGCGCCGCACCCAGCACGTACAACCACGGAGCGATCGGCACGGAGTTCCGCCAGTGCGTGCGCCGACCGCCTCCGGGCAGGTCCGTCATCTCGACCTGCAGACCGTTCGACACCACCTGGTAGTGACTCGGCGCTGTCACGACGAACTCACTGGTCGCCTTGTCGTACGGGTGATCGATGGAAGGCAGCCAATGCCGCGCCTTGTCCGGCCAGTTGTCGCTGAAGAAGGTACGGTCGCCATGCTTGTTGTTGCCGATCTTCAGTCCGCTCGCCGGCACCCCACGATAGCGAACGACGAGTCTCGCCCGGGTGTCGATCCGCGGCTCGGCCACCAGCGGCACCAGCAGTTCGTCATTGCGATGCGTGTACGACACGGCGGCGCCATTCATCGTCACCGCCGATACCGTCATTCCCTTCCCGGCCCGCGCGTCACTGGCATTGATCAGGTCGAGGCGCACCGATCGAACCCCGGACGCCACGAAGCGCAGGTCCAGTGCGAGTTCTCCCGTGATCGCATCCGTCGTGTCCGACAGCGCGATGGTATAGGAATAATTGACGGCGTCGATCCCCGGATTCTTCGGATAGATGTCCGCTCGCGCCATCGGGATGACGAAGGCACCGAGCGCCGCGACATGCGACAGGACACTCCGCGTGCGGATGGTCATCGACGTGCGCCCGGCGCGGCGACGCTCCTTTCGATCGGCGGATGCGACTGCACCAGGCCAGGCTCGGCGATCGTGCGTTCCACGTCACGAACGGCACTCGGCACGAACCCGCTCAAGTTCTCCACGCCATCGGCGGTGACCAGTGCGACGTCCTCGATGCGGATGTACAGGCGTTCTTCCGGAATCCAGATCATCGGGTCGATCGTGAAGACCATCCCGGCCTGCAGTGGCACCCCGCGTACCCGTCCCGTCTCGTGCACCGACATCCCGACCGGATGCTGGAAATGCCCGCGGAACACGAGTCCTGCTTCCACCGCCTTTCGATGTGCAGGGTTCGCGAACGTCTTGCCGACCAGATACTCGCGCATCTCGACGACCGCCTTGTCGAGCACCTCCTCCGACGTGACGCCCGGCTTGATCTGTCGGAAGAGCGCGTCCCGAAACGCCACGATGAATTCGTACAGCGCCGTCTGCTGCGGATCGTATTTCCCGTTGACGGGCCAGATGCGCGTCACGTCGCTCGTGTAGTTGCGATAGTCGGGCGCGTAATCCATCAGCACCAGGTCCCCGTCACGCAGCAGGTCCGTCTTGCGGAAGTAGTGCCCGTAGAAGGCATTCGTTCCGCCGGCGATGATCGACGAGTAGCCGTCGCCGCGTGCGCCGTTCACGTAGTGCACGTATTTCGCCGCCGCGTCGAGCTGGTACTCCGACACGCCGGCACGCGTCGACCGCATCGCCTCGATGATTCCCAGCCCCGCCAGCTGTGTCGCCTTCCGGATCAGCGCCACTTCTGCCGGCGACTTGATGTTCCGCATCGCATCCAGCGTCGGCGAGAGATCACGCACGCCGAACTGCGGGAAGCGTTGCCGCACCAGCGAGACGAAGTGCGCCTCGCGCGAGGCGCGTCCATCCCACGGATCACTCGCCGCGGCCGCCTGTCCGGCAAGAAGTTCGTCCCGGCTGTCGTTTCCGGTCTCCATTGGGCCGAGCGGGGTGAACATCGTCAGCGCCGGTGGGCGAATCAGGTCCGCGCCGATGAGATCGACCGACAGTCGATCGAGTGCCCGCACCTGGTCCACGCCGGAAAGCTGCACGATCAGTGATGCATCTTCGGCCGACAGCACCTTGCCGCCGGATGCCTCGATTCCCTCATCGCGATGCGGGAGATAGAGCGTCGTCGTCCGCGTGCGGCCGTTGAGCAGCAGGTACGCGTGCGCCGACTCGACACCACACAGGTAGTAGAAGTCGTTCGCCTGCCGGAAGACGCTGAATCCGGGCACCCCGCTCGCGCCCAGCACGATGGCAAGACCCTGCGAGCCGATGGCGTCGTACACTTTCGCGCGCCTGGCAGCGAATTCGGCTGGCGTGAAGTCCGTCTGGTACCAGTGCCTGTCCTGCGCGCGCAGCGGGACAGGTGACAGGAACAGCGCGCACGCTGCCAATGACCACAGGTGTCGTCGCATTGTCGGATCTGATGAGAGTCCGCGATTGACCCGGCTCCAGCGTCGGTGGATGGGTCGTGTGCTCCAATGTTATCACCGTGGTCGTGCCATGAGACGGCATCAC
>DASQZA010000088.1:0-4559 GCA_035638935.1 Gemmatimonas sp.
GTCGGCCGCGGACAACCCGCTTCCGCGCTCCGTCTCATCGTTCACCTTGGCGAGGTTGAACGCGGCCTGGCACATGCCAATGGCCACGCGCTGCCAGAGCGGACCTTGCTGTTCGAGCACGCCGTTGATCCCGCTCAAACCGATGTACGCGAGCGGCAGCAACGACTGCCCAAGGTCGACCAGCTCGTTCCGCAGTTTGTTCTTGAGCGTCGCGGTCAATCGATCGGCCGACGTCGTCGCATTGGCCTGCGCCGACTCGTACGCGATGACCGATTGTGCATAGTTCACGCCTTCCGCGCCGAGCGCTTGCAAGGCAACTCGTCCCTCCTCGCCTCGCTCGGCGAGCCGCGCGACCTCCGAGGATGCCTCCGCGATCGTGCGGCCTTCCTGCACCAGCCGCACGACGGCCGCGGTGGTGGTTTCAAAGCTGAGTCCTGCACGCTGCGCGGCTGGTGCCAAGTCACCGACGACGGCCAAGAGGGCCTTCGCATCGGTGACGCCTTGCGCACTGCTGACGATGGCTGCAGCGGCGAGCCCCGAGCGACTCGCATCAATCGCGAAGCCGGTGACGACGCGCTCCAGATCCTTCGCGAGCCCGACGCCGTCGCCGCCGACAGCGTCCTTCAAACGCAGCACTTCGGTGGTGATGGTGCGGACCGCGGCCGCGCCTTGCGCACCGTTCTCCGCGGCCGCCTCGAAGATGCCCGCCACGGCCTCCTGCGCCTCGCCAGAACGATCGGAGAGCGCCCGGATATCCTCGCGCACGGACTGCGCCGCTTTCCCGGTGATGCCGAGGCTGTTCTCGAGGGGCACAACGGCACGCTCCACCGATGTCGCCGCCTCGAATGCGGCATCGCCGATCTGGTATACCGCGCGCACGACGAGGGCGACCGCCAGGGCCGGGCCCAACCACGCGGCGGCCATGGTGGCGGCGCTCGCCACGGTCGCCTCGCTTACGAGTCCCGTGCGCACCGCGAGCGCGCCGACCTGTTGCGACAATGAGCCGACGTTGAGTTCCGCGGCGGCCGTGTCCGCGGCGAAATCCAGCGCAATGGGTTTGTCCGCGCCGAGATCCGCGACCTTCTCCGTCACGCGACCGATCCCGGATTCGGCCGCGGTCGTATCCGCCGCAATCTTCACGGGCGCTGGCGTCGCGATCGCGGTGACCTTCTTCGAGAGCTCGTCGAGCGAGCGCTCCGCCTCTGCCGTAGTCGCCGTGACTTCGATCGCCGCCGGCTTCTCCGCCACCGCGTCCAGCTGCTTCTGGACACGATCGATCGTCGCCTCCGCCTTGCTCGCATCGGCCGTCAGCTGCACCGGCGAGAGCTGCAGGTCTTCCAGCGCTTTGATCTGCGCTCGCACGCGCTGAATGCTCGCATCGAAGTGTTCGGTGCGCCCCTCGATGTCGTAGAACAGCGTCTCGAGCTTCTCTTCGCCCTCAGCCATGGAGTGCCCGGATCACGCGCGCCGCGGACGCCCCACACCCGTTACGCGTCGGCACGCTGCTCCGCCTTCTCCTTGGCCTGTTGCGACGCATAGACCTTGGCCAAGCTCGACGCGAAGATCTCGCCCCACGACCATCGCTCGGCGAGTTCCTGTCCGCGCACGTGCAATTCGTCCGACATCACCCCCATGAACGCGGCGAGCGGCATGGACTCATCACCGGTGGAGGCGAACTGCCGCGAGCGCTCCGCAATGCCGGCGATGCGCGCGAAGTTCACCTCAATGTGGGCAGAACGCACCGCGATCAGGTCGTAGCCCGACACCTCCGTCCCAATCCACCCGGGCACCTGGTGCTCCCAGCCGCCGTCGTTGCGCCACGGCAGTCCTGGGCCCGGGTGCACGAGGATCCACACGAACTCGTTGGTGAGCTGGGATTCGGCCGTCAGGGCTTTCTGGAGTGCTTCGATGATACTCGCGGTCGGGTCAGCCTCCTGCAGCGCCATGCGACGCTCCAACACCCACCGCATCGCAAACTGGTTGAGGATCAGGCGCAGCATCGCCTGATCGCCTTTGGGATGGACCGCGACCTTGCGGCCCGCTTGCAGCGTGAGGTGCACCGGTTCGGCGTGGTGCGCCGCTCGCATGTCCTCCATCGCCCGCGCGTCCCAGCGCGGGCGTGCCGGACCCACCTGCTGCGGTCCGGTCGCGTGCATCCGGGTCAGCCAGCACACATAGGTGAGCCAGCCCATGGCCGATTGATCCGGATTGGCAACACCGCCTGGGCGCTGCGCGAGCACATCCTCCGGTTTCACATTGGACTGCCGGCGCACCGACAGCTCGAGCAAGCGGGCCCGATCCTCCAGCACGTCGCGATGCACGGCATCGACGGACGACGCCGCAACCCCCACTGGCAGCTCACCAGTGGGGGCAGATGACGTGGACGACGGCAGCGACTCGCTCATCACGGCGCGGTGATCAGGCGTTGACGTAGACCTGCATGACCTGCGGCTGATACGACAGCGGCCCAGCGAACTCCTGCGCCTGCGAGAAGACCATTTCGCCACCGAGCTTGGCCGAGCCGTTCCACCCGACGATGGTGACCTTCTTTCCGTTCTGCGTCAGGCCACGGAAGCGCAACGTCTCGCTCGTCGCGGTGCCGATCAGGTTGCCGAGCGGCAGGACATCGTCGTCGAATGCGGACGCTGGCATCCCGAAGATCAGCTGCAGCGTTTCCGGCCGCATGTTGTTGACGTTGCAGGCGAAATTGAGCGCGATGTTGCTTGCCCGCGTCTTGATGGTCATGCGATTCGTTTCGGACCGTCGCTTCGTCACCTGGCCGCTCGCGGTGATGCGGAAACCGCCCGTCACGCCCGCGATCGGCGTGATGGTCTGCTTCACCACCGCGACACCGCTGGCGTGCGCGCGCAGCACCTTCGTGCGGAGCCGCGCATTGCTGCCGGAGAGGTCGTGCACCTCGTGGTACTCCGCGCGATCGCCTGCGCCGAGTCGGAGCACCGTGCCCGCGACGACACCCGTGGTGACGGCGAGCGGAATGGCGAACGCACCAGCCGTGATGGCCGCGGTGGCCGTCGTCGCGGTGCCGGAGTCCGTGAAGCGTTCCACCTCGACGATCTCGGAGAACAGGTCGCCCTTGTTCGAGTCGAAGGTGAGGAGGATCGTGGCGGGCTCCCAGAGCACCGCGGAGAGATCGGCTGCACCGCTCGACGCGAGCGTGCGGACCGGCACCGTGGCAAGCTGACCGCGCGAGAACGTGGTGTTGAGCGCCGTCGGATCGACGGAGCAGTTGTAGAAGTCGAGCTTGACCGGCGTGCCGTCTTCCTTCACACCCGTCGTCACGATGATCAGGTTCGCGAGCGCCCCGAAGTTCGCGCCGTCGCTCGTGAAGCC
Source organism: Gemmatimonas sp. (assembly GCA_035638935.1). Taxonomy (GTDB): domain Bacteria; phylum Gemmatimonadota; class Gemmatimonadetes; order Gemmatimonadales; family Gemmatimonadaceae; genus Gemmatimonas. Next base: position 3,352 of record DASQZA010000088.1, read on the forward strand.
GCGCGGTCCCGTGGTGCCCGTCTGCACCGCGGCCGTGCCATCGCCGAACAGTTCGGCGCGGGGAAGCCCGAGCGACAGCGCTAGCACGTCCGCCGTGATGGCCATGAGCCGGCTCGAGACGCCGAGATCGACGTAGCCATTCAGCACGCCGTAGCCAGTGCGCTGGATCGCGCTGAACACGTCCGTGGTCTCGGCGCCGAAATTCACACGTACGCCGTCGGCCTCGGGCACGCCGATGCTGATCGCCGCGAGTTCGACGACATTCTCACCGGCCACGTGGGCAAACTTGAGCTTCTTGTCGATCGAGATCGTTTCGGCCGTCACCGCGGTGACGCGGACGAGCTCACCCGTCTCGCCGGACCCGACCCGCAGGTCCTGCCCGACCACGAGGCCGGTCGCATCGACCACGTCGAATGCCAGCGCGCCCGCGGCCACGTTGACGTCGATGGTATCGGTCGCGCCGGCCGGGCGGTCGAACATGAAGTACTGACCGCGAACGGTATCAAAAGCCTTGTCGAATACGCCCATGGGAAGCTCCGAGAGTGAGAGACACCGGCGTTACCCGGCGAGGAGAAACGTCAGGTCCACATCGGCGCGGTATTGCGCCGCGTCATCCATGCGGGGCTCGGCCGATGGCCAGCGTCGCACAGGCACCGATGATGGATCACGCGCGATGTCCGCCCCGCGCGCGGCATACGCGGGGTAGCGCAGCAGATCGGCGAGTCGCGCGCACAGGGTGTTGCACACGGCCTTGGTGGCCCCGAACACCGAGAACTGCACGCGCAATCGAAGGCTCGACGACGCGCGTGGAACGAAGGAGACTTCGTTGTAGACGATCACGGGCACGGGACCGTCGACCCGAAACGATTCGAACGGGATGATGAGTCCCGCGGTGCGCCCCGCGAGGGTGCGACACTCCGCATCCGCGTTCACGATGGCGACGGTGTGCTCGGTCCAGACTTGCACCGGATCGACGGTGGGCATCAGCGCCCTCGCGTGACGACGGTCTCACGAAACACATCGCCAAGCCGATCGCGCGTGGCATCCAGCGCCGGACGCATGAACGGGCGTGGCAGAATGGTCACGTTGCGCGACTTGCCGGCACCCGTCGCGCCGAACTCCAGCGCCGCCGCATATTCCATCGATGCGCCGACCCGGGATCCCCGCTCGGTCCGCTCGACGAACACCGACCGCCGGAGCGCGCCGGT
>DASQZA010000089.1:0-4167 GCA_035638935.1 Gemmatimonas sp.
CGCACGTTCAGCGTCGGTTTCGATGAAGCCGACTACGACGAATCCGGGCCCGCTGCCGCCGTCGCGGCGCACCTCGGCACCGATCACAGTTCCATCCGGCTCACCGGCGACGACGCGCTGCGGCTGGTGCCGAGCCTTCCCGACTGGTTCGACGAGCCGCATGCCGATCCGTCGCAGCTGCCCACGTTCCTGATCTGCCGTGAGGCGCGCCGCGAAGTCACCGTCGCGGTCTCGGGCGACGGCGGTGACGAGCTGTTCGGCGGGTACAACCGGTACCTGCACGGAGAGCGCGCACTGCAGCGGGCCGATCGCCTTGGAAGTGCCGGCCGACGAGCGGTCGCAGCCGGCATCGGCCCACTCGCGCCGGCATCGTGGGATCGCCTGGCCCGATGGCTCTCGCCCGTCACGGGTACCACCGGCCGCCACCGAGACCCCGGCGAGAAGCTGCACAAGTTGCGCGACCTCATGCGCCAGCCGACGTCAGCCCTGCAATACCGGGCGCTCGTGTCCGCCGGCTTTCAGGATGCGGAATCTCTGGTGCGAGGAGGCAGCGACACGGAGGGTGGGATCGCCGGCGCATTCGCAGTGGACGCACCGCTCGGCCTGATGGAGCGGATGATGCTCGCCGATCAGTTGGAGTACCTGCCTGACGACCTGCTCGCCAAGGTCGACCGCGTCAGCATGGCGACCAGCCTCGAAGTCCGGGTGCCGCTGCTCGACCACGACGTGGCGGAGTTCGCGTGGCGGCTGCCCCGGCGCTTCAAGGTGAGAGGGTCAGAGACGAAATGGCTGCTGCGGCAGCTGCTCCATGCGCGCGTGCCACGTGCCCTCGTCGATCGCGGAAAGATGGGGTTCTCCGTGCCTATCGACCGGTGGTTGCGCGGGCCGCTGCGCGAGTGGGCCGAGTCGCTTCTCTCCGATGCGGCGCTCCGCCGATCAGGAGCGATCGATGCGGTGGTCGCCCGCGCGCGATGGGAAGCGTTCCTTCGCCGCGATGGCCGCGTCAGTGCGATGGGCATCTGGGCGCTGGTGAATTTTCAGGCGTGGCAGGAGCGGTGGATCTAGTCAGGATGGGGCATTGAGTGCCGTGCGCCGTGACCGTGACATCGGCTCCGTCGCTCGCTGCTGCGTCGGCACCGACCCAGCCGATAGCTTTGCGACATGATCGACGACACGGCGACCGATGGCACCGAGCGAGGACCGCGTGTCTGGGTCTTCGGCACCGTGCTCGCGATTCTTCTCGTCGCGATGATCGAGGTCACGGCGCGGCTCGTCGGAAATGCGGTGGCAGCGCGCATCGGTCTCGATGTGACGTCGACCGACCGCATCCTCGTCGGGCAGACCGCGGCGCTGACGACGCTGCTCGAAGATCCATCAACTCTCGTGGTCCTCGATTCCGCGCTGGGCTGGCGCTATCGTCCGCATTACCGCGGAGGCGAGAACCAGCTGAATGCGGAGGGAATGCGCTCGACGCGCGAGTACCTGGTGGCGCGAGAGCCGGGCCGGCAGCGGATCGCGGCGTTCGGCGATTCATTCGTCTACGGAACCGAGGTATCCAACGCCGACTCGTGGGCGACGGTACTCGAAACGACGAGTGATTCCCTCGAGGTCCTGAACTACGGCGTTGGCGGATACGGCACCGACCAGGCCTTCCTGCGCTTTCTCGATGAAGGAATGCGGCACTCGCCGGACGTGGTCCTGATCGGGTTCGCCCCGGTGAACCTGCCTCGCATCCAGAATGTGTACCGGCGCTTCATCGCATCCGACGATCTGCCGATCGTCAAGCCGCGATTCGTCTTCGAGCAGTCGCGGCTCGCAGTCCTTCCGCCACCGTTGCGCACGCGCGCGGATTATCTGGCGCTTCGCGATGCCCCGGCCCGAGTGTCAGCGCTCTCTGCCCACGATGCCTGGTACGAACCGCTCCGATACGAGAGCCGAGCGTATCGCTGGTCTGCCGCGGCGCGTTTCGGTATCGCGCTGGGATACCGCGTCTGGCGGAAGTACGGGTGGGAGGGTCGCCTGCTGGTCGGTGGCGAGTTCCGCGAGGCCTCGGGAGCCTTCGCCCTGCAACGTGCAGTGCTCAACGCCTTTGCCGATTCCGTGCGTGCGCGTGGTGCACGTCCCGTGTTCGTCCTCTTCCCCGACGACGCATCGGTCACCGGCTATTCGAGCGGAGCACCACCGGTGTACGCGCCGCTCCGCCGCGCGCTGGAGCAGGATGACCGCGCGCCGGTGATCGACCTCATCGAAGACCTCGGCCCGGAGGCAGCGCGCGTCGGATCACGACTCCTGTTCGCGCCGGGCCGGCATTACTCCGCTCGCGGGAACGCCGTCGTGTCCGCGTCGCTGGCGCGACGACTGAAGCTGCCTCCCGTCATCCCTCATTGAACTCACGCGATTCGCGCAAGCGGAGCATCAAGTCCGGAGCCCTGCAGAGACACCTTGGCACGCGAACGAAATCGTCGCATACCGCGCGCGTGCAGCAACAACACGCCGGAGAGCAAAGCCGACAGGATGTAGAATGGCGGACTGTACGCGTGCGACACGAAGTACGAAGTCACCGCAAAGGCCAGAAACGTCACCGGAAAGTAGACGAAGCACTTCGAGAGAAAGTGCGCTTCGAACGTCGGGCCCTCGATGCGGATACGCCGCCGGATGGCCCGCGCATTCGAGCGGAGGCCCACGATTGCCTTGAGGATGATGCTGAGCCACAGCGCGAGCGCGACAAGCCCCATTTCGGCGCCCACCTGCACGTACGTGTTGTGTGGAGCAATCGCACGCACGAGCCCCCCGGCCAGCGCGTTCTGCGCAAGCGGGGAAATCGTGAACTCGGCACGAGGGAAGTTGTCCACGCCGACCCCGAACAGCGGACGCCCGAGCATGTAGCCGACGCCGCGCTTCGCCACTTCGACTCGTCCATAGGGGTCAGTGACGTTGTAATCCTGACCGATCTCGAAGATCGTCGCAATACGATCCCAATAACCGTCGGGAGCCCCGACAACGAGACCCAGCAGCAGAAAGACGATGAGCCCTCCGCGCTTCGCAGCCGATACGTGTCCCATCGTGAGGAAGAGTGCCGGCAGCACGAGCATCATGCCGATGAATGCTCCGCGTGACCCCGTGACGGCCGTCGCTGCACCGATGAGGCCGATCGACAGCGTCGCGATGACTCGGCCTTTTCGTCCGCTCGTCTCGATCAGGAGGATGCAGAGCGGAACCGTACTCATGAAGATCATTCCAAGATCGTTTGCATCATACAGGCTGCTGGCCTCGACCCGCGTACCGCCGAACCCTGAGGAAACCTTCATCACCGTCAGTGCAAGCAGCGCCAGCGTTGCGGTGGCAAGAACGAATGCCCAGACGAGCAGGTAGAGGTCGTCGATCGTCCGGATCGCCACGACGAGGATGAAGAAGAGGATCAGGACCCTGATGTACGCGTCGAGCACGAATGCTCCCGACGCGCCCAATGAGAGACCGAACGGCGCACCCAGAATCGCGATGCCGGCAATCGCCGCGATCGCCTTGGGAGGCCATGACGCCGAAATGTTGCCCCAGCGAACCGTCCTCGGCATCAGGAGCACGGTGCCGAAGGCGAGCGCCCAGAGTGTGAGTCCGGGTCGCAGTAGCCCGATGATACGGATGTATCCCTGAACCGTGCTGATCGAGACGATGATGAACAGGAACAGGACCGTGCGCAGCAGGTCCGGCGACACCTTCGGCGGCTGCGGCGGCCTCTGAGTAGCGGACTCAGGAGTTTTCGTGAGCTCCAGAGGTGACGAGTGAACCATCATCGCACTACAATAACTGCGGACCCCGGGCTGCGGACCGCTCGGACCACCCGGACTCCCCGTCATGCTCCAACCCGAGGCAAATCGGCTCGCCAGTGAACATTCTTCTGCTGTGCGAGGGCAATGCAGAGACATGGGATTCGTGGTCTGGCTTGACTCGAAGCCTGCTGGAGCATTTGCGCGCCGACGGCAATGTGGTCACTGTTGGTGACGTCGATCTGCGGGGGGCTGGACGCTACGTCGTGGCCCTCCGGAGCTATGCCGCCGACCGCCGCCGCTGGTGGGTCCGGTATCATCTCGGCGCGGCTGGATTCAATGCGCGATCGCGGCGCGCGGCACAGCTCCTAGCAGCACAGGAAACGCCGCCGGACGTGATCCT
>DASQZA010000090.1:0-12168 GCA_035638935.1 Gemmatimonas sp.
CTGTTCGGACTCATGGGTGACCGGCGTGTGTCGAAAGTCGACCGGTTTTTCGTGGTTGCCGCGGCCGCCTACATGATTTCACCGCTCGACTTCATCCCGGATCTGATACCGTTTTTCGGACAGGTCGATGACCTGTTCCTCGTGGTCACGGCGCTGCAACGTCTGGTCGACAATACAGGTCGGCGCGTCCTGCTCGATCACTGGCAGGGGGACCCAGACGAGCTGTCCGACGTGAATTTGACGACGTTGGTGAGTGCTGCGGGCTTTTTCCTGCCCGGCACTGTGCGACAGGGGCTGCGTCGCCTGATACGTCGCAGGAAGTCCTGAGCCTGGCCTGCGCGTGCCGCTGGACAGTCCGCACAGGCTCGCCTATGCTTCGTGATGGCACCCTCGACAACACATTCCATCGCTGACGCTGCGCCGCCCGCCGCTGGGGATCACCCCGGTCGCGGGCTTTCGCGTAATGGCGCCTCACCGTCCCGGCCGTCGCGCATTCGTGAGGATCACGCCCTCACTTTCGACGACGTGCTGCTCGCACCGCGGCACTCGACGACGCATCCCAAGGAAGTCGTCATCCACTCTCGGTTCACGCGTGGCATCGAGCTCAACGTGCCACTCGTGTCCGCGGCGATGGACACGGTCACCGAGAGCGAGATGGCGATTGCGATGGCGCGCTACGGCGGTATCGGCGTGCTGCACAAGAACATGTCCGTCGATCGCCAGGCGGCTGAAGTCGATCGTGTGAAGCGATCCGAGAGCGGCATGATCCTGAACCCGATCACGCTGTCGCCGATGGCGTCGTTGCGCGAGGCGGTTGCCCTCATGATGCGCTTCAAGATCTCCGGTGTGCCGATCGTCGACCCTGCCGGAATGCTCGTCGGCATCCTGACGAATCGCGACCTGCAGTTCGAGCGCGATCTCGATCGGCCACTCCGCGATGTCATGACGTCCGAGGATCTCGTCACCGCGCCGCTCGGCACGACACTCGACGAGGCCGAGCGCATCCTTGGACGGCATCGCATCGAGAAGCTGCCGGTGGTCGACGAGCACGGCACCCTCAAGGGACTCATCACGGTCAAGGACATCCACAAGCGGCGCCAGTATCCCGACGCCAACAAGGACCAGCATGGACGGCTCCGAGTCGCTGCGGCAATAGGCGCGGGTGGCGACTACCTCGATCGCGCGCGCGCGCTGGTCGAGGCGTATGTCGACGTGCTCGTCATCGACACTGCACATGGGCACAGTGAAGGCGTGCTGCAGGCGACGGCGCGCGTGCGCGAGGCGTTTCCGGACGTGCAGCTCGTGGCGGGCAATGTGGCAACGCGCGCGGGGGCTGCCGCGCTCGTCGAGCGCGGTGTCGATGCGGTGAAGGTCGGTGTCGGACCTGGCTCCATCTGCACCACCCGTGTCGTCACCGGCGTCGGGGTGCCGCAGCTGACCGCGGTGATGGATGCGATCGAGGGTGCGGGCGATGTGCCGGTGATCGCCGATGGTGGCGTCAAGTATTCCGGCGACATCGTCAAGGCGCTGGCGGCCGGCGCATCGAGCGTCATGATGGGATCGATGCTCGCCGGCACGGAAGAGAGTCCTGGTGAGTCATTCCTGCTCGAGGGACGTCGCTTCAAGATGATCCGCGGGATGGGATCGCTGTCGGCCATGCAGGACGGCAGCGCCGACCGCTATTTCCAGGACGGCGAGATGTCGCCGAAGAAGCTCGTCCCAGAGGGCATCGAGGGACGCGTGCCGTACAAGGGCCCTGTCGGCGACGTGCTCTTCCAGATGATTGGCGGCCTGCGCAGCGGCATGGGGTATGTGGGCTGCGGGAGCGTCGATTTGCTGCGCACGGAATCGGAGTTCGTGCGCATCACCACGGCGGGCCTGCGCGAATCGCACCCGCACGACGTGACGATCACACGCGAAGCGCCGAACTACTCCTTGTGAGAGGGAGAGAAGCAGAGAGGAATCGATGGAGAGAACTCGCGGACCCCTCCGCTTCTGTCCTTCTCCCGACTACTTCTCTACTTCTCCCCCGCATGTTTTGTTATAGGCCGTCCCACAGGCCGTTCCGCATTCCAACGCGACTGTCGCTGTCCCGCCTCTGCCGCTACCGCGGCCGGTTCGCTTCGGCCTACCGATCCCCCCTCGTGGAGAAGCTCCATGGCATCACCAACGCAGCCGCAACCCGGCGGTCTGTTCGCGCTCAAGAGCATGTCGGTCCTGCAGCAGGAAGCAGGCGCCGAGGGTACTGACACCCTCAAGCGCAGTCTCGGCGCACTCAACCTGACGCTCCTGGGCATCGGCGCAATCATCGGCGCCGGTATCTTCGTGCTGACCGGATCGGCGGCCGCGCAGTATGCCGGCCCTGCGGTGGTGTACTCCTTCATCATTGCCGGCTTCGGCTGTCTGTTCGCGGGGCTCTGCTACGCAGAGTTCGCGTCCATGATACCGATCGCCGGCAGTGCTTATACGTATGGCTATGCGACGCTGGGCGAGCTGGTGGCGTGGATCATCGGCTGGGACTTGATCCTCGAGTATCTGTTCGCGGCGTCGACAGTGGCGGTAGGCTGGTCAGGCTATTTCGTCGCGTTCCTTGGACAGCTTGGCATTCATCTGCCGCCGCAGCTCGCGAGCGCTCCGATGGACATGCAAGGCACATCGCTCGTGCGCGCTGGTCTGTGCGTGGACAACGTGACTGGGCAGATCATGCAGGCCGGCGGACAGGCGATCACCGCAGCGAAGTGCGACCTCGCTGCCGGCCGCGTCGAAATGGGTATCCTGAACATCCCGGCGATGCTGCTCGTCCTTGCGCTGACGGCGCTGCTTGTCGTCGGCATGAGCGAGTCCGCCAAGTTGAACAACGTGATCGTGGCCGTGAAGGTGACGATCGTGCTCCTCGTCATCGGTTTCGGCTTCCAGTACGTCAATTCCGAGAACTGGTCGCCGTTCATGCCGGTCAACACCGGCAAGTTCGGTGAGTTCGGTGTCTCCGGCGTGATTCGCGCTGCAGCGGTCGTCTTCTTCGCGTACATCGGATTCGATGCCGTTTCCACGGCTGCCCAGGAAGCGAAGAACCCGCAGAAGGACCTGCCCATCGGCATCCTGGGTTCGCTGGCCATCTGTACGGTGCTGTATATCCTGATGGCGTTCGTGATGACAGGACTTGCCAAGTACACCGAGCTCAACGTGCCGCACCCGGTGTTCGTCGCGATCGAGAAGGCCGGTCCGGCGCTCGCATGGCTCGGATATCTCGTGAACATCGGCGCCATCGCGGGCCTCGCATCCGTCGTGCTGGTGATGCTCATGGGCCAGCCCCGCATCTTCTTCGCAATGTCGCGTGACGGCTTGTTGCCGCCGCTCTTCGGGAAGGTGCATCCGCGCTTTCAGACGCCATACGTGGCGACGATCATCACCGGACTGGTTGCGGCCGTCATCGCCGGCACGTTCCCGATCGGACTGCTGGGAGAACTCGTGTCCATCGGGACGCTTCTGGCCTTCGTGATCGTGTGTGGCGGAATCATCGTGCTGCGCCGCAACCGACCGGAGCTGCCGCGTCCGTTCCGTACACCGCTCGTGCCGCTGGTACCGATCCTGGGCATCGTCGTCTGCACGGGCATGATGGCGTTCCTGCCACTCGACACATGGCTCCGGCTCGCCGTGTGGATGGCGCTGGGGCTCGCCATCTACTTCTTCTACGGCCGTCATCACTCGAAGGTGCGGAACGGCGCGCGTCGCTGACGCGACCGGCTCAGTCGCCTGCCACGTTCCTGCTCCTTCAACGGCATGAGTATCACGCCTTCCGCCCTGCAGGCCATTCCCGAGTCTCGCACCAGCGCGATCACGGCGCTCGGTGCGATGCTGGTTCCCGGAATGACCGTCGCGCTCTCCACGCACATCAACTCGGACGGGGACGGCTGCGGTTCGGAAGCCGCGTTCGCGCGACTGCTGGCGCAACGCGGTATCTCGGCGCGGATCGTCAACCCGACGCCGTGGCCCGCGATGTTCGACTTCCTCCTCGGCGATGGCATCGCGGAGGCCAGCGCCATCGGCGCCGCGGCACTCGATGACATCGACGCGCTCGTCGTCATGGACATCAACGACGTGCGCCGTCTGGGTGCGCTCGCCGACAAGGTACGCACGCTCACGGTGCCGATCGCTGTGGTGGATCACCACGTCGCGGGCGACGAACCGGTCGGCGAAACCGCGGTCGCCGACACGAGCGCCTGCGCGACGGGTGAACTCGTGTACGACATCGCCATGGTCTGGGGGCTCGAGATCACACCGCCCATCGCACAGGCACTGTACTGTGCGATACTCACCGACACTGGCAGCTTCAGATTCAGCAACACGACACCGCGCGCGCACGCGATCGCGTCGGCGTTGCTCACCGCCGGCGTCAACCCCGAAGAGATGTACCGGCGGATCTATGCGCAGGTCAGCGTCGGGCGTCTGCAGTTGCTGCGGCACGCCCTCGAGTCGCTCGAAGTCGATGGTGAACTCGGGCTGTCATGGATTTCGGTGGAAGCCGGCGTCATGGACCGCTTCGACGTGACGAGCGAGGAACTCGACGGCATCGTCGAGCACCCACGCTCGATTGCCGGAACTCGGCTTGCGCTCTTTTTCCGCGATCTCGGACACCACCGCGTGAAGCTGTCGCTGCGCAGCACGGGCTCAGTGGACGTGCAGCGCCTGGCACGCGCATACGGCGGCGGCGGTCACGCAAAGGCGTCCGGCGCGCTGCTGACCGGCTCCCTGGCCGAAGTGCGCACACGAGCCGTGGAAGATGCGCGCCGATATCTGCGCACGGGCGAACTTCCGGCCTAGTCCGGCGACGACGGATCATCGGCGCCTGCTCCGGAGTTCACGGAGTACGCGCGCCGTGTCGGCCTTCGCAGCGAATGCGACGAGCGTGGGTTCCTCTGCCATGTCGGTCATGCAGTACAGCACGAGGCTGTGATACGCGAGTCGTTCGCAGGGAGGCGTGCGCCACGACTGCCGGTAGTCACCGGTCGCGCCGTACAGATCGAGCACGCCGCGTGCGAGCGACGACGAACCCTGAAAGTGCACGAGCAGCGTGTCGCCGGTCCGCATGGCTGCCCTGGCCGCGTTCACGCCGTCCGTCATGGTGGTGCGTTTGCCGCCCGTCTTGAGTTTGTCCTCCACGATCGTGGGCAGGGCGACATTCTCGATGTAGGGGCTGACTGCGGATGCGCTCGCGGATGCGTTCGTGTCTACGCGCCGGGCGCCGCCGCTTCCCGCCGGTAACGAGCTGACGCGCCCGATGCCGAATCCGAACAGCGTAGCAAACGTGCAGTCACTCGCGACGTCACCACGGGCGAAGTACGCCTGCTTCAGGAACGATGGCGAATCCGGAGCGACAGGCCAGGGGAACGCACGACTTTCGCGCAGCGTGCCACCGTCATCCAGCGTCAGGATACTGGGGCCGGCATGATCGGCCCAGAGGTGCAGGCGACCGTCCACCGTGATGCACAACCTCGTGGACGCGACTGTTTCGCGTGCCACGACCGACCGCCGGTACTCTCCGGCAGAGGTGAAGAATGCGATCCGCCCGTTACCCGGGTCGAGCACGGCAATCTCTCCGCTGGCGCTCAGGGTCAAGTCTACGGGTCGTAGAAACTGTCCTGGTCCCTGGCCCTTGGAGCCTGTTGTCCATCGCTTCCGGCCGGCGCGGTCGAATGCAGAGAGTTGCAACGTGCCGACGTCGAGCACATACACGCCATCTGCAGTCGCCAACAGTTCACGCGGCACGGAGAACAAGTCGTCGGTCTCCGTGCTGCCGACTTTCCAGAGTCCGATCCATCCGCGCGTGAGCACGGTCCGGTCGGCACTCGGCACCGCCTTCCCGGGTGGTGCAGGCATCGGGCGGGCCTGCGCAGAGGAGGCCGATGGCATGACGAGAACGGCGCACCCTGCGACCAGTCCCGTGGCTTTTCGACGAATCGCAAAAGGGGTCCACACGCGGTGTCGCGAGCGTGTGAAGGCGGAAGTGCGGGCAGCGGGAAGTGGAGTCACGCGATGCATGCGGGTATCTCGGGCTAAGGGTCGAAGTTGACGATATGCGCGACCGCTCGGATGAACGCCGTGCGGTGCACCGGGTCCGGATCGATCGGGATGACGGCGAGCAGTCGGCTCTCCGCGTCCAGCAGCAGGAACAACGGCGTTGCACGATGCCCGAGCGCAAGCAGCGTTTGGCGTTCGCGATGGCTGAGGAGGGCGAGCGGCACCTCCTGCAGCGCACGAGGCAGTCGTGCGCGCAATCCCAGCGTGTCGTTCGCGACCCCCTCGATGAGGAGCTGTCGCGTGACGACGCGCCCCTTCAGGCGACGATGCGTGAACGTCGCGGCGAACGACAGGTTGCCGTCGCAGTCGCGGCGTTGCGCGACGACCACGAGCTGCATGCGTTCGGGTGTGGGATCGCGTGTGGGATCGGGTGTGGGATCGCGTGTGGGGTCGCGTGTGGGATCGCGTGTGGCGTCGCTCGTCGGCAAGGGCGAGTACGCGGCGGCCACCTTGCGAGTGAATGGTGCGCCCGGGGGCTCCAGCACTGGTGCGGCGCGCGCGTCGCGCGTCGTGCGCGCGAGAGCAACTGTGCCAACGATGCTGGCAGCGGAGACCATCAGCATGAGCGTCCGCGTGCGAGCACGCGCGCGGGGGGTACGAGCTACCCCCCGCGCGCTGTGACTAGATCTCTTCACTGGAGGAGCATTCGTCCACGCGCACGAACGACGGCGTCTCGTCGGCGATCGCGCCGGCGTCGGATGCACTCTCCTCGAGCGCTTCGTCCTTGGCCACGCTGGTTGCATCTGCAGGCGGACGCTGCAGCACGATGCATGTGCCGCTCGAGTGATTGGGATCGAAATCCTTGTAGCGGTTCTGGGTACCTCCGCCGGTGCACTCGACACCGCCGAAGTTGAAACCGAACGCACCCTTGCCGCCGGTGAATCCGAATTGGTACGTGCAGTGCTGGCCGACCGGCTCGGTGCCACAGACGGTCACCTCTCCATGACCGCAGGTGGTGTAGACGAGGGTCAACGGTGTGGGACTGGTGGGCACCTGCGCGACGACGTCCGTGACGGCGAAGGCGAGGCCGGCGATGAGCGAAACGTTCACGAGGGACAGCAGAGTGCCTCGGGTCATTTTGAACTCCCTTGATTCGGGTTATGGATCGGGATCGGTTCGCGGTCAGGTACCGCGCTCCGGACACCCCGCCGCTCGCCCGGATTCAGTGGCGGGAGGCACGCGTACGATCGCGCTGGCGCGTCGCCTGAACGTCATCGTTCCCACGCTTCGCGACGCATTCTGCTGCACCCGGCACAGGTTCCTTGGAACCACCCTTGGCAGGGCCTAGGTTTCTCGTCATTCGCTGTTACCGAAGCCCACTGAATCCGCCACACCCACATGTCGACCCTTCAGGAGCGCATCTCCGGCGCACTCGCCGGTGTGCGCAACCCGCGCACTGGCGCCGATGTTCTGGCCGCCGAAATGGTGCGCGATATCGCCACCACCACGGACGGGCGCGTCCGGCTGACCCTGCTGCTCAGCGCGGTCGACGATGCGACACTCGTGCGTGACGTGCGCCAGGCCGTCGAGAGCGTTGCTGGCGTCACTGAGGTACGCGTGGACGTGCGCGACCCGGCACAATCGAACCCGGCACCAACCCCGGCTCGTACTGGTGTATCGTCTGGAGTTGTTTCCTCCGGCGTGCCCGGGAGCGTGCCCGGTGGCGGGCGCTCGCTGCCGGTCATGGATAGTGCGCCTGCGAAGGCCCCGCCCAAGGTTCCCGAGCCCGTGGCATACCCGGGGCTCGGGCGCATCATCGCGGTCTCCTCCGGCAAGGGCGGTGTCGGCAAGTCCACCGTCGCGGTGAACCTCGCACTGGCGCTCGCGAAACAGGGCAAGCGCGTCGGCATCATGGACGCCGACATCTACGGGCCGAACCTGCCGCTCATGCTTGGAGTCGATGCGGCGCCGGCAGTCCGTGACGAAAAGATCATCCCGCTCGAGGCCCATGGCATCAAGGTGATGTCCATCGGTTTCCTCATCGAGAAAGAGCAGCCCGCCATCTGGCGCGGTCCCATCGTGATGAAGATTCTCACGCAGTTCCTGCGCGACGTGCAGTGGGGGGAGCTCGACTACTTCTTCGTCGACATGCCGCCGGGAACGGGCGATGCGCAGCTGTCCCTCGTGCAGGCAACGCTCGTGCACGGGGCGGTGATCGTCACTACGCCGCAGCAGGTTGCCGTGGGCGACGCGCTGCGCGGTGTGAAGATGTTCGAACGCGTCGGTGTGCCGGTGCTTGGCATCGTCGAGAACATGTCGTGGTTCGAGAACCCCGAGACCGGAAAGCCGATCGCGGTGTTCGGTTCCGGTGGGGGAGAGCGACTCGCGGTGGAGACCAGCCTGCCGTTGCTCGGGCAGGTACCGCTCGATCCGCGCATTCAGGAGGGCGGAGACAGTGGTCGCCCGATCGTGATTGCGGACCCTTCTTCGCGGGCAGCGCGCGAGTTCGAGCAGATCGCAACGCGCGTCGTCGATGCGCTCTCGCGACGCGCGGCACCAACGGAGAATCCCCGTGCAGGGAGCACGGCAGGAATTGCGCTGGCGGACAGCTTGCTGACCGGTCGCTGACGCTGCTGTGCCATGACGCGCGCGACGTCTGAGGACGTCGCGCGCGCGGAGTATCGCGTGACGCCGGACGGGCCGGTGCCCGAGGGCGATGCACCGGCCGGCGCACTCGTTGGGGAACCGCTGGGGCGCACGATTCGTCGTGTCGCGCTGCCGGCGGTGTTCGCCAACCTGTTGATGACGGCGTTTCACAACATCGACACCTTCTGGATCGGTCGTTACCTCGGTGCGGACTCGTTGGCCGCCGTCACTGCGTCCGTATTCTGGGTGTGGCTCGTCATCTCCATCGGTGAGCTCGTGAGCATCGGTGTGGACGCCGTGGCGGCGCGTCGTCACGGCGAGCGTCGTCCAGCCGAAGCGGCGCGAACGGTGGGCGACGGACTGCTGCTGGGATTGCTGCTTGGCGTCCTCATCGCGATGCTCACGCCGCTGGTGCTCGATGGCCTGTTCACCATGATGGGCACATCGGCGGAGGTCACCCGCATCGGTGCGCGCTATCTGGGGCTGTATCTCCTCGGCATGCCGCTCGTGTTCGGCTTCTTTGCCGTCGATGCGGCGTTCCGCGCGTTCGGCGATACGCGCACGCCGTTGTACGTCCTCGCATGCACCACGGTTGCAGGCCTCATCCTCGACCCGATCCTGATCCTCGGATGGGGACCGATCCCGCGAATGGGTGTCGCCGGCGCAGCGATCGCGACGCTCGTCCCGCGCGGCGTCGGCTTTCTGGTCGGCGTCCTGCTGTTGCACCGCCGTGGCATGATCGCGTTTGGCGCGCCGAGAATGCCGGTGCTCGCCGCGATCGCGCGCATCGGTGCGCCGGCGGCCACGACTGGAGTGCTCTTCAGTGCCATCTACGTGTTCCTCACCCGGACGACGACGCAGTTCGGCACACCAGCGCTCGCGGCACTCGGTCTGGGTTTTCGTATCGAGAGTATCGTATACGTGGTGTCCGTAGGCCTCGGCGCGGCTGTGGCAGCGATCGTCGGCCAGAGCATCGGAGCCGGCGATCGCGACCGCGCCGCGCGTGCGGGCTGGAGCGCGGTTGCGATCGTGAGCGTCCTGGGCGGCGCGATGGCGTTGTGCATCAGCATCGCACCGGCGTGGTTCGCGTCGCTGTTCTCGAATGACCCCGAAGTGGTGCGGGAGGCGGCACATTATCTCCGCATTGCAGCGTTCGCGCAGCTCTTCCTGGGTGCAGAAGTCGTGCTCGAGAGTGCCATGGGCGGAGCGGGATATACGCTGCCACCGATGCTGGCGTCCACGGCCATTACGGCGCTTCGCGTGCCACTTGGTGCGTGGAGCGCTGCGCGCTGGGGCACCACCGGACTCTGGTGGACGCTCGCGCTCACTGCCGCGGCACGAGGCATCGCGATGTCGCTGCTCTGGTGGAGCGGGCGGTGGCGGCGGGTGCAGGTGTGATGCACCTGGTGCACACGTCGTACGCGCACGGTGCGGGGCGAGTGCATGCAGCGCAGATTAGCTGACATGATTGCACCGGCCATCACACTTCTCACCGATTTCGGGACCGCCGACGGATACGTCGCCGAGATGAAGGGCGTGTTGCTCTGCGCGGCGCCGGGCGTACCGTTGCTCGACATGTCACACGACGTGCCCGCGCACGACGTGGAGTTCGGGAGACTGACGCTCGCCCGCTACTGGCGACGTTATCCGGCCGGCACCGTGCACCTCGCAGTTGTCGACCCCGGAGTGGGATCGTCGCGTGCAGCGATCGCGGTCGCGAGCGATGGACAGTACCTGGTGGGCCCGGATAACGGTGTGCTCTCGCCGGCACTGTTCGCCCGGGATGCGCGTGCCGTCGTATTGCCGGTGAACCCGAACGCAGCACCGACGTTTCATGGGCGCGACGTTTTCGCGCCGGCGGCAGCTGCGCTGGCGTGTGGCGCAACGCTCGACGAACTCGGAGACCCACTGCTCGACCCGGTACGCCGCCGCACCCCGCAGCCCGTGCGTCGCGGCGACGGCATGATCGAAGGGGAGGTGCTGACCGTCGATCGATTCGGCAATGCACTCACGAACATCCTCGCGCGCGATGCGACCGTCGTCGTACTGAACACCCGCGGCGCAATGCAGACGCTTCGCGTCGTGCGCACCTACGCGGATGCCGCTACGGGCGAGGCCGTCGCGCTGGTCGGGTCCAGCGGCTTTCTCGAGATTGCCGTTCGTGACGGGAGCGCAGCCGCAAGTCTGGCGATGGGGCGCGGACATCGGGTGGCCGTCGCACAAGACGGGCGATGACCGTGCGACGAGCGTAACAGCGCTGTCGCCGGGCGCCGTCGCCGAACCCGCTCCTAGGTCGCCGAAATGTCGTCGTGCGGAGCCACTGTTGCTGGCGGGACCGGACGACGGGCCGCGACGACGCCGTGGACAGGCGTCGGCGTCTGCCACGACGGGGCGGATCGCTCTGCCGTGCTTTCGAACTGCATCACGAGCATTCCCCCGCGCGACTTCACCACGGCACCAAGGCCAGCAGTTGCCGCCGCCCAGGAGAGCGCCACGGCGACGAGACGTGACATCGCTCCCGCTATGCGCACGTCCGCCATCAGTGCCGCCGCAAACCATGCGACGCTCAGCGCGAGAATTCCGACCGCGAGACTGCGAAGTGCGACCGCACGTGCGCTGTCGTTGCGGCCCCGGCCGGCGAGCGCTCGGCCCGTCACCATGGCGATCGCCGTGAGGCCCAGCGTGAACGCGCCAGCGTAGGCCAGCGCCCAGCCAAGTACCACCAGCGGGATCAGAAAAATCCCCACGATGGTGATCGCGCATGCGAGCATGAGCGCGACCAGGATCGGAACGGCAAGCAGCTGCCAGAGCAACCCGATCCAGAAGCTGCCCGAGATGTCTCGTGCCGCAGCTCGGGCGACCGCAGTGAGCGGGGCCTCGGCCTTCATGAGCACGACGAGGCCAATCAACAGCCCAATTGCGAAAACGCCTGCGACGGCGACGAGTCCGTTGGTCGCCATCGGAGTCAGAAGCCCCTCAGCTGCTGCGCCGGGTGGCGCCAGCCAAGGCACGAAGTCCGACTACTCCGAGGCCGACGACAGCGACGAATCCTCCAACCGCGACCGCCGCAACTTCAGGGGAACCGTTCTGCATGGCTTCGAGGCCGGGCTGCCCCAACACGGTGGCTACCAGATCGCTCGACGCGGCACCCAGCTGGTCCCGGAAGCGCTCGAGGCCCACCTGTGCGAGAAGGAACGCGATATCGGCACGCGCCAGGGCCCACGTTGCCGTGGCCGTCAGCGCGCCCGCCGACAGCGCACCTCCGATGCCCGCGGCAATACGGGCCGGCCTGGTGGCAGGCACGAACCGGCGAACCGTGGTGAAGGCAGCAGCGTGCCAGGGTTCGAAAACCTGCACCTGGCTCATGACACGGTCTGAGAAGCCGTGCGACGGCGCAAAGTCCGGAAGCGCGTCCAGCGCCACCATGAGCTCCCGTGCACGTTCGAGCTCGCGGTCGCAGGACGCACAATCCCGGACGTGAGCCCGCAGGGGGGCAACGCCAAA
>DASQZA010000091.1:0-4901 GCA_035638935.1 Gemmatimonas sp.
GGCGGACGTCTCGCTCGACTTTCCGTCATACCTGCCGGACGACTACATCACCCCACAGGAAGCGAAGCTCGATGTGTACCGGCGGCTCACGGCGTTGCGTGGGGTATCGGACATCGAAGCGCTCCTGACGGAGGTCCGGGATCGCTTCGGACCACTGCCTGCTCCGGCTCAAGCCCTCTTTGGGAGCGCGATGCTGCGGGTGCTTGGTGCCGCGCTCGGGGTAGATGGGGTGCTTGTGCGCGCCTCCGAAGCCCGTGTTAGTTTCAGGGCTGACGCCGTTCCGCGCCTGAAGGGGCTGTCGGCCGCTTTCCATGATGTGCAGTTCCAGGTGGACGTTCGTCGCACGCAGCCGCTGGCCCTCAAGGTCACCCGATTGGGGGGCGCGGAAATGCTCGAAGGACTGGTGCGCGCGCTGCGTGCCCTCACGCCTTAGCCAAGCGAACCCTTTCGGCAACGAATTCGTTGGCGGACGGGTCCCACCTTCACACCTCCTCTCCGGTTGCGGAGTTCGACCTGATGAAATCGTACCGTTTGCTCCCCTGTGCTGCTATCGCGTTCGCCGTCGCATGTGGAGCGATGTCCGACAACCCCGACGTGGCCGCGAAGGCCGGGAGCCAGGAGCTTTCGGTTGCGCGCCTCGGGGAAATTCTTGGCACGTCGCAGGCGCCCCTGGAGAAAGATGTCGCGCGCTCGATCGCCGAACTCTGGGTGAACTACCAGCTCGTTGGCCTCGCCGGCGCGAAGGGTGACTCGTTCCCGGATCTGAAGGAAGTCGATGCGGCCCTCTGGTCGAACATCGACAACATTCGCGTCAAGAAGTTCTATGACAACGTGTCGAAGGGATGGGACACGGTTTCGCCCGGCCCGCTCGATCAGCGCTACAACAGCGGCGAAGTGCTCGCGGCGCGACACATCCTCGTGAAGCTCGATGCAGGCGCGACGCCGGAGCAGAAGGCAGCCGCGAAGCAGAAGGCCGAGGCGATTCGCGCTGAAGCTACGCCGGCCAATTTCGTCAAGCTCACGGCACGGAGCGACGAGCCCGGGGCAGCGGAGCGCGGTGGTGATCTCGGCATCTTCACGCGTGGCCAGATGGTGCCCGACTTCGAAAAGGCCGTACTGGCCATCAAGCCCGGCGAAATCTCCCCGGTCGTCGAGACGTCGTTCGGCTATCACGTCATCTATCGCACGCCGTACGCCGAAGTCGCCGAGCGCTTCGCGCCGATGGCCAAGCAGCGGAACGTCGCCATCGCAGAGAGCACGTACCTCGCGAAGGTCGAGTCGGACAGCAAGGTCAAGCTCGAAGGTGGCATCGCGACCAAGGCCAAGGCGATCGCGCGCAATCCGCTCGGTTACGCAAAGGACAAGAGCAAGCTGGCGACGTACACGAGCGGCGAGCTGACGTCGGCAGAGTTTGCGGACTGGATTGCGGCATACCCGCCGTCGTCGCAGATCCGCCCGCAGCTGCTCAGCGCGCCCGACACGCTCGTCGAGAAGTTCGTCAAGCAGATCGTGCGTAACGAGCTGGTGCTCCGTCAGGCCGACAGCGCGAAGGCGACGATCGACCCGGGTCAGCTCGACACGCTGCACAACACGTTCAAGGCCAACCTGCTGCAGACGTGGGCAGCGCTTGGCGTCGAGCCCGCGAAGCTTGCGGACAGCGCGAAGAGCGGTGGTGACAAGGAGAAGATCGCCGGTGCCCGCATCGAGGCCTACTTCGACAAGCTGGTGAAGAACGAAGCGCAGTTCGTGGACGTGGCGTATCCGATCGCGCGCGCCCTGCAGCAGAAGTATGCGTTCTCCGTCAACGATGCCGGTCTCGATCGTGTGGTCGAGCGCGCCAAGCAGGTACGGGCGTCCGCCGACTCGGCCAAGGCGCAGAAGCCGGGCGCCGGAGCACCAGGCGCAGGAGCACCCGGCGCACCGCCGGCTCCGCCAGTCGTAGGCGGTGACACGGGCGTCAAGAAACCCTGATTCACCGAGCGGGTACGCACCACCATGAGAACCAATCTCCTCGCTCTTCTCACCGGCGCCGCGATTCTCGCGGCGCCGGTCTCGCTTGCCCTTACGCAGACACCGGTTCGTCCGCCGGCGGATTCGGCGACGAGGCCCGGTACGGCTGCGGCGTCGGCTCCGCCGTCGGCTCCGCTGCGCATCGACGGCATCGCCGCGATCGTGGGCACGAAGCCGATCCTGATCTCCGAAGTGGAGGCGCAGGCGCTGCAGATGCGTGCATCCGGCCGCAATCCGACATCGGAGCGCGAGTTCGCGGAGATGAAGAAGGAGGCGTTGGCGGAGCTGATCGACGTCGAAGTTCTCGTGCAGAAAGCGGCTGAGGAGAAGGTCGAGGTCAGCGATCTCGACATGCAGAAGGAGTTCGAGGACCGCGAAAAAGGTGTTCGGGCCCAGTTCAAGACCGAAGCGGAATTGCGGGCAGCGCTGAAGGAAGCTGGCTTCGGCACCCTGGAGGAGTGGCGGCGCATCCAGGTGGACATGATGAAGCGCGCGGCGCTCCAGCGCGAAGTCGTGCAGAAGCTGCAGCAGGATGGCAAGCTGCCCACGGTCAACGTGTCGGAGAAAGATGTCGCCGAGGCGTTCGAGCGCCGCAAGGCTCAGCTGCCGCCCAAGCCCGCGACGGTCAGCATTCGTCAGATCGTCATTCCGACGGTTCCGTCGGAGGCATCCAAGGCACGTGCGCGCGCGAAGATCGATTCGATTCGCGCGGAACTCGTGAAGACGCCGGATGACTTCGAGAACGTCGCGAAGAAGTTTTCGATGGACGGCTCGGCAGCGCAGGGCGGCGATCTCGGATGGGCGCGACGGGGTCGCATGGTGCCGGAGTTCGAGCGCGTGATGTTCGCGCTCAATCCGGGTGTGCTGAGTCCGATCGTCGAGACGTCGTTTGGTTATCACATCATCCGGGTGGATCGCGTGCAGCCCGCCGAGATCAAGGCGCGGCACATCCTCATCATCCCGGAAGTGGATTCGACGGATGATGCGCGCACCCGAGCGCTTGCCGCCGAGGTCGCGGAGGCGTGGAAGAAAGGTTCGAACGTCGACTCGCTGACCATTCGCTACCACGACGATGCGGAAAAGGAAGACAAGTTCATTCCGAACTTCCCGCGTGATTCGCTGCCGCCGCAGTACCGGAACGCAATCGAGGGCAAGAAGCTGAACGACGTGCTGGATCCGTTTCCGATCCCGAGCCGCCGTGAGGGCGTGAACAAGTACGTGGTGGCGCAGGTGGCGGCCCTCGGCGAAGCCGGGGAGTATACGTATGCCGAGCAGAAGGATCGCCTCCGCCGCCAGCTTTCAGAGGAGGCGAAGTTCCGCCGGCTCATCGACTCGCTCAAGGAGCGCATGTACGTGTCGGTGCGTTACGACCCACTCGCCGAAGTCGGGAAATAGCAGAAGAAGTGCGCATCGCGCTCACACTTGGTGACGTTCGCGGAATCGGCCCGGAGATCGTCGCCAAGGCGCTGGCTGACGTGCGTGTGCGGGGGCTGCCGGCGGACTGGCTGCTGATCGGACCGACCGGCGCCGGCGTGGCCCCAGAGGACATCGTCGGACACTGGCAGCCCTCCGGCCATCCGCGCGAGGACGCTGCGTCTGCCGGCCGTCTGGCGGGCTTGGCGGTGGATCGGGCGGCTCGCCTGGCCCTCTCCGGTCAGGTGTCGGCTGTCGTCACTGCGCCGCTCGACAAGGCAGCGTTGCTCGCGGGTGGATTCGATTATCCGGGGCACACCGAGATGCTGGCCGCGATTGCCGGCGTGCCCACGGCAATGATGCTGGCATCCGACCGCCTTCGTGTCGTGCTGGCGACGACGCACATCCCGTTGCGCGATGTGGTGAGCGCCCTCACGCCGGAGTTGATCGAGCGCACGGCGGCCATGACCCGTGATGGCTTGCGATCATCCTTCGGCATCCCGGTTCCGCGTATCGCACTTTGCGCACTCAACCCGCACGGCGGAGACGGAGGGCGGTTCGGGGACGAGGACACTTGTGTGCTGGAACCGGCGGCGCGTGCGGCGGGCATCGCTGGCCCGTTTCCGGCGGACACGGTGTTCGTGCGCGCGATGCGCGGGGAGTTCGACGCCGTGATTGCACCGTATCACGACGTGGGCATGACCGCGATCAAGGTGGCGTCATTCGGGGCCGCGGTGAACGTCACGCTGGGCCTTCCGTTTCCGCGCACCTCACCCGATCACGGCACGGCGATCGACATTGCGGGGCAGGGCGTTGCGTCGCCGGAGAGCCTCATCGCGGCCATGACGCTGGCTGTCGCGCTGAGCGCGAGGGCGGACACCGCTGCCGCATCGCTTACAACCGACGTACCGCAGCGATTGTAGGCGACGCGACGCACCGGGGAGTGGGTGTTCAGGGGGACGGTTCGTTTTCTTCCTGCTCTTCGGGGGGAGGCAACTCGCCTCGACGTCGTTCGTACTCCGGCCGGTCACTGTACCCGTACCCGCCGAACACTTCGCCACCGCGCATGTAATCGTGCCCGTACCCTCGTCCTATGGGGTATCCGGCGGAATCGCGCTTCTCCTTCTCGTGCATCGGAGCCTCCTGCGAGGGTGTGCCTAGACGGTATGGAGAATCGTGCCCGAAGGCAAGCAGATCCACGACGTCCTCTCGGCGCAGACAGCCGGTCCCGGTCGCCTCGGTCGTAACGAACGCGAAATGAAAGGGTTACCGGCGTTTTTAGCGGGCCCGGGCACTGTATTCGCGCTTCGAGTCTGGCTATCTTTTCAGGCTATGCAGATTCGCAACGTCGCCATCATTGCCCACGTCGACCATGGGAAGACCACCCTCGTCGACAAGATGCTCCGCCAGGCAGGAGCCTTCCGCGAAGGTCAGGTCGTCGAAGAACGCGTGATGGATTCCAACCCGCTCGAGAAAGA
>DASQZA010000092.1:0-8011 GCA_035638935.1 Gemmatimonas sp.
GGCATGTCCAAGCGAGTCGTTGACGTGCTTGAAGTCATCGAGGTCGACGAGGAGCATCGCGGGTCGGCGCCCATCGGCCGCGTCTGCGAGGACGCGCGCCATGTTCTCGTCGAGCCGTGCACGATTCGCCAGCCCGGTCAGGCCGTCGTGGAACGCTTGTCGTGTGAGCTCGGCTTGCAGCGACCGGCGCGCGGTGATGTCGGTAATCACCCCGATCGTCCCGATAATAAGGCCGGTACCGTCGCGGAACGGCACGGCACTGTTCTCGGTCCAGACACGCGATCCGTCGCGGCGCACCAGCGGCATCTCATAGCGATCCGTCGCGCCGAGCATACGGTTCGCCATGCGGGCGTGAAACGTCTGGCGTTCTTCCTGAGGCACGAGCACCTCGACCCCGACGCGCTCGACCAGCGCGGCCTCCGCGTACCCGGTGATTTCCTCGGCTCGCGCATTGGCGTACAGGATGCGGTCGTCGCAATCGGTGATCAGCAGTCCGTGATCGACGCTCTCCACCACGGTGCGAAACCGCCGCTCCGACTCGGCGAGCGCCTGCGATCGGTCCGCCAATGAACGGTGCGCCTCAGCGGCTGCCAACGTTCGCCGGCGCAGGAGTTCCGCCCAGTGCGATGCGACTGCAGCCTGCATCGCCGCAATGCCGAAATGAAACGCGAGCTTGTGTACTTCCACGCGGCCGCCTTCGAAGAAAGCATGGCCGCCCGGATGGATGTCACTATTGTGCCAGAACGAGAACAGCAGATGTTGCGCGATGATTGCCAAGGTGCCGGGCCATGGAGCCCGCCAATCCTGGTAGATGATCATCGCCGCCGTGGCGGTGAAATAGAAGAAGTGCATCTCTGCCATTCCGTTCATCTGGAAGATGTGCAGAGCACAGAATGCCTGTAGCGATACGCTGGCCGCCGCCCTGGTGACGAACCTCCCCGGCCACCGCACGGCGCACAGGGCGAAGCCGCCACCAGCGAGCGTTATGAGAACCGCGGTGATGAGCCACGTCTGATGCACGGACGCCAGCGCGACGGCGAGAGCGGTATGAGCCGCAACGAACGCTGCCATCCAGTGGTCGCCGCGCTTCCGGATGTCAACGAGCGGCGCCTCGTCGATCACAACGTTGGCTGACGCTGTCAGCGTTTGCGTCGCGAGAGTCGGCTGCGGTCTCACGCAGTCGCCGGCTGGTGCGATGCGGTGCAATGCGACGGCTCAGCGCATGCCGCGCACGAGCAGATCCAGACTCTGGCAGGCAACCACATTTCGGAATGGCTCGGGACGGGACGTATCTGACAGAACCGGCGTCGGATCCGAGACAGCTGCGCTTCCCAAGTATCGGGTGTTCGCTGCAGGACTTTATCGACGTCCGGTAACCGAACCGTCGCGAGTTCTGTCCTGCACGTTCGTGGGCCGGGAGCGACCGCGGTTGGTGAAACGCTCGCGGCCCAGACGATGTGACCACCTCAAACTAGGGGAATCCCCCTAGCAACCGGGGTCCTCCCTGAGTAGCGTAGAGTGGTGCGCGTCCTGCGCAGCATGTCCCTCGATCCCACTCGCGCACTTTCTGGGACGCACCTGTGCCACCTGACAACGCGATGACGACACGTGCAGATCGAACGCACGACCGCAGTCATGCCTCCTCTGTCTCGCGTGGCTCGCCGTCTGCGCGTGAAGCCGCCCCGTCCGACGTCACGTACGCCCACGTGCAGCCACGCGGTGCGCTTCAGTTGGTCGCGACCAACGAAGACGAACGGTTCTCGAATGGGGCCGCACTGCTTCGCTCGCGCTACGATGCCGCGACTGTTCTTCGGCGGTCGCTGCTCGATGCGCGAATGGCGCTCGTCCATAAGCATCTGCTTCTCATCCAGGAGCGCTACGCGCTCCTCCTCGCCGCACGCGCGCAGGTCAAGATGAGTCGCTTCGCTGGGCCAGCAACGGTCCTGACCCGCGGCGGTTCACACGAAGTTTGAGCCCGCGCGACCGACCGATAGCGCGACCGATGCGAAGAGGCGATCTCCAAGCGCTCACCGATGCGCTGACCGATGCGGGGCAGAAGCGCCGGACCGGCGGCTCACGCCCCGTGCATCCAGCCCTCGTCGAGCGCGAATCGTACGAGCGCCGCGCGTCCCGAGAGGCCGAGCTTCGACATCCCGTTCGCCTTGTGCGTCTCGACGGTCTTGACGCTGACCTCGAGCGCGGCCGCGATTTCCTTGTTGCTGTGCCCCCGGGCGACGAGACGCAGCACCTCGGACTCGCGGCCCGTCAGGGTCGAAATCGTGGTTGCGCCAGGCGCGACGCGCGGTGGCGGGTCGACAAGGAGCGCGCTTGCGAGCGACGGATCGACGTACGTGCCGCCGGCGGCCACGGCCCGGATCGCGCGTACCAACTCCGCAGACGCGGTGCGCTTGAGCACGTAGCCGGCGGCACCCGCGCGAAGCATGCGCGTGACGTAGCCCCGCTCCTCATGCATGGTGAGTGCGAGAACGCGTACCGTCGGGCAGTCCCTTCGCATCCGCTCGGCCGCGTCGGCACCGCCGACGCCCGGCATGGACAGGTCGAGTAGCAGCACGTCTGGAAGCAGGTCGCAGGAGCGACGCCAGGCCGCCTCACCATCGGCCGCCTCGCCGACGACCTCGAGACCCTCCTGCGCCTCGATCAGGGCCCGCAGCCCGTCGCGCACCACGGCATGGTCGTCCGCAATCACGACCCGAATGGCCTGGGTCACGGTGCCCCCGCGTGAGGTGTTGGTCATCTCGTTCGTTCCCCGGCGATAGACCACGGCCTTCGATGCGCTGAGCACGCGGACGTGGAGGCCGGTGTACTCACGCTCCTCGGACGCACCACCGGAGGCAGAGCGATTGTGCCGCCAGCCGTCCTGCGCCAGCATCCCGAACACTAGGCGTGGAAGCAAGAATGGACTTCTGTCCTGGACGGTCGATGCCAAGGGAGCTGTTCTGGCCTCCGTCAATCTAGGATCTCCGCCACAGATTTGCGTGGGATGCGGCTCCAGCCATAAAGACGTCCAGGGCCCGCCCACCCTCGTGGTCGCGCCGCGGGCTGAGGAGTAGCTTTGCAGTCCGAATACCATCGGGAGGCTTGCGTGGCAGGCGACAGTCAGGTGGCACCCACGACGACAGGTCGGCACACGACCGCCGACGGGCTATTCGCCGGCGACGGCGAGCTGCGTGCGCGCTGTCGCGACTTCGATTGGGCGACGACCCCCCTCGGCCCCGTCGCAGGGTGGCCGGCGAATCTGCGCAGCACCGCGCAGCTCGTGATGACGTCGTCCCTTCCCACCATCGTCATGTGGGGGCCGGCGCTCGTCCAAATCTACAACGATGGCTACCGCGACTTCATGGGCGCGAAGCATCCGGCCGGCCTGGGCCAGCCAACCCATGAGTGCTTTCCTGAGGCGTCACAACTCCTCGCGCCGGTCTACGAGCAGCTCTCGCGTGGCGAGCCGGTGGTGCTCGAGAACGCGCTCATCCCGCTCGTTCGATACGGGGAGCTCGAGGACGCCTGGTTCACGGCCGCGATGACCCCACTCCGCGATGAGGCGACCGGTGCCGTGGCGGGCGTCTTCTCCACCTTCTTCGAGACCACTGGACAGGTGCGCGACAAGGCCGCGCTCAGCACGAGTGAAGCGCGTTTCCGTGCACTGGCCACGACGGGATCGGACGCGCTCTACCGCATGAGCCCTGACTGGAGCGAGCTATGGCAGCTCGACGGTCGCGGCTTCCTGTCGGATACCCCCGCGACCAGCAACGAATGGATGCCGCGCTACGTCCACCCTGGCGATCAGACACTTTTACGTGACGCGATTGCCGAGGCCATTCGCGAGCGGCGGATGTTCGCGCTCGAGCACCGGGTGGTGCGTGCGGACGGCTCGCTTGGCTGGGTGTCCTCGCGAGCGGTGCCGCTTCTCGGCGCGGCCGGTGAAATCACGGAATGGATCGGTGCCGGGAGCGACGTCACCGCGCGAAAGGAGGCCGAGGCGACACTCCGTGAGAGCCAAGAGCGCCAAGCCTTTCTGCTCACCTTGAGCGATGCGCTGCGGCCGCTCCTTGATGCGGTGGAGATCCAGCGCATCGCAATGGATCTCGTCACCCAGAAGTTCGGCGTGGAGATGGCAGCTTACTCTGAGTACGGCCCGGATGGAGACCGAGGCGTGCTCACGCACGTGCGCTGGGGCACGCGCACCCCCTTCTCGACCGAGGTCCGGCTGTCGGACTTCGGGCCGGTCCTCGTCGAGGCGTTCGCGGCCGGACGAGCGTTCTGGTATGACGACCTGGAGACTGGTCCGCGGCTGGAGGGGCACCGCGAGGCATACCGCGCGCTGAACATTCAAGCCGGCGTCGGCATTCCTCTCGTCAAGGCCGGGCGGATCGCCGGTGTGCTGGCGGTCAACCACACCGAGCCGCGGCGGTGGACCGACGCCGAGGTCCGTCTTCTGGAGGAAACGGCAGAGCGCACCTGGGCAGCGGTGCAGCGTGCCCGGGCCGAGACGGCCCTCGTCGAGAGCGAGGCGCGCTTCCGCGTGCTCGTCGCGAATGTGCCGGACTACGCGATTTTCCTGCTCGACGCCTCGGGGCGCGTCACCGAGTGGCCCGACGGCGCGGCGCGCGTGAAAGGGTACTCCGCAGAGGAGGTTTTGGGACAGCACCTCTCGGTATTCTACACGCCTGAAGAGCGGGAAGCCGGCGATCCTGAGCGGGAGCTCGCCGAGGCCGCGCGCACTGGACGTGCCGAGCGCGAGGGGTGGCGGGTACGCAAGGACGGCAGCCGCTTCTGGGTCAACGAAGTCTGCACAGCCGTTTACGACAGCGATGGGCAGGTCGCGGGCTTCACGAAGATCACCCGCGACCTCACCGACCGGCGGCTCGCCGAGCAGGCAACGAAGGAGGCGGAGCGGCAGACGGCTCGCGAAGTCCTCCGCCAGGCGCTGGCGCAAGCGGAAGAGGCCGAGCGGCGGCGCCTCGCGCGCGAGCTGCACGATCAGCTCGGGCAGGAGATCACGGCATTGCGGCTCGGGCTTGACGACGCGGTTCGCCTCGCAGCGTCCTACCACGGCACGCATGCCCTCTCTGACGCGCCACTGCTCGGTCGGCTCGCACAGCTTCAGACGCTCAGCGGGCACCTGACGGCGAGCGCACGCTACATCGCCCTCGAGCTCCGGCCCCCGGAACTGGACGACCTCGGACTGGAGAGTGCGCTCGAGACCTACGTCGCCGAGTGGCGCACACGCTACGACGTGGCAGCCGCGGTCGCAGTCACCGGGCTTCGAGGCCGCGATATACCGTCCGACGTTGCCTCGGCGCTCTATCGCATCGCGCAGGAGGCGCTGACCAACGTGGCAAAGCACGCGGGCGCAACCCAAGTCAGCGTAATCGTCGAGCAGCTAGAGGGCGAGGTGCGGCTCATCATCGAGGACGATGGGCGCGGGTTCGACCTCGACGCCACGGCCGTGCGTGTGCGCCAAGAGCGGCGGCTCGGCCTCGCGAGCATGCGTGAGCGGGCCGCGCTTCTCGGCGGGACGTGGGAGATTGAATCGAGCGCGGACAGGGGCGGAACGACGCTCTATGTCCGGCTTCCGCTCCCCGCCCCGGCGACCGGCGGCGCGGCCTTCCAACACGATGCTGGCGACCGCGCTCGTGGTCCGGCCGAGGGTCACGAGTGAAGCGCGCCCGGGCGAGGAGGAGGTGATGGACGTCATCCGCGTCGTGATCGCCGACGACCACGCCAGCGCGCGCAATGGGCTGCGGGCGCTGCTCGTGCGATCTCGCCCCGGATGTGCCGCTGCTCGATTTGTGCACGCCGGGCGTGAGCGGCGCTGACGCGGCCGAGCGCATTCGGCTGGACTGGCTCGCGGTACGCGTCATCGCGCTCACGATGCACGAGGAAATGGGCTACGTCACGGGTCTACTGCGCGCGGGCGCGGCGGGGTATGTCCTCAAGCGCACCGCTTCGGCGGAGCTGGTGCGCGCCATCCGTGCGGTGGCCGGCGGGAGTAACTATATCGACTCGTTGCTCGCCGGCGAACTCGCCTTGGAACCACCGCACCACGGTGCCCCCATCGTCGCGTGATGGAACGACGCGCGTGAGGAACGAGTGGAAGGCTTCGTCGGCGCCGCACAGGGGAAACATCTTCGCGAACGGCACTCCCGTGACGATGGACGCTTGCCGGCGCACCATGACGCGGGCAGCACCGCCGGATCATGCACCGATTGCGAGGCGGGAGTTCATGGCGCAGCGGTAATATGGACCGTGGCGGCCCGGGCACCGCTCGGGCCCAGCACGGCAATGCTCTAGTGAATACGGCGGATCCCGCCGGGCCCGAAACAAGTCTTCGCGGCCTCATTCGCGCTGTCCGTCGTCTTCGGCTACAGGGGCCGTCAAGATCAACGAGAATAGGAGCGCGCGCCGGAAACGCGACTAGCGCGCCATGTATGCGCCCGCTTGCCTCGGGGTATTCCCGCATAGCGCGGCGGACCGCATGCTGTTTGTTTCGCGCGAATGACCGCGACCCTCAAGCCCAACGTTACGCTGCGTCTTGCCGACTTCCTCGAGGCGCAGGGTGACGTCATCCTCGCCGAGTGGGTGACGTTCGCGCGCAAGCTCGCCGGCGCGGATGGCATGGACGTGACTGCGCTCCGCGATCATGCGGCCGCGATGCTGACGGTCATTGCGGCCGATCTTCGCACGCCACAAACCGCGGCCGAGCAGCGTGACAAGGCGCAAGGCGAAGCCGTCGACATCGTCGGCGCGGCGGCGACCGCCGCCGAGTCCCACGGCGTGGGACGGGCCGATAGCGGGTTCACGGTCGCGGAAATGTTGGCCGAGTTCCGTGCCCTCCGCGCGAGCGTCGTCCGACTCTGGACCGCCGAAGAGCGTCCGCTGTCGGCTGTCGACGTCGCCGATCTCGGTCGGTTCCACGAGGCCATCGATCAGGCGCTGGGCGAGTCGATCACCCGCTTCAATCGCAGTGTGGAGCTCTCGCAGTCGCTGCTGGTGGCCGTGCTGGGACATGACCTCCGCACGCCGCTCCACACCGTCACGATGGTGACGGAGCACGTGGTGCAAGCCGACCTGCTGGATGCCGAGCATGCCTCCCTCATGGTCCGTGCCGTCCGCAGCACGCGCCGCATGACGCGCATGTTGGATGACGTTGTCGATTTCACGCGGAGCCGGATGGGCGCGGGGCTGGGCGTTCACCCCCAGGACACCGATCTCCGCCCGGTCGTTCAGGAAGCGGTCGATGAGATGCGGAGCAGCAGTCCGGGCAATGCGTTCATCGTAGACGTCACTGGTGATCTGCGCGGGGCGTGGGACAGCCCCCGCATTGCGCAGGTGTTGGCGAACCTGCTCGGGAATGCCGTGCAGCACGGCAGTCGGACCGCGCCGGTTCGCGTCGCGGCGCGTGGCGGCGACCGCGAGGTCGTGCTCGAAGTGCGCAACGACGGGCCGCCTATCGCGGCCGACAACCTGCCGACTCTCTTCAGCCCCTTCAAGCGGCTGCGGAATGCCGATACGGGGCGCGCCAGCGCACATCTAGGACTTGGACTCTACATCGCGAACGAAATCGTGACCGCACATGGCGGGCGCATTACGGTGACATCGAGCGAAGCGGAGGGCACGTGCTTCAGCGCGCACCTACCGCGCCGCCAGGACAACCTCCCAATGACCGCATCGGTCGAGCGCTAGGTGCGGTCACAGCAGGGCTGACATGGCCAGTAAGGCTCGGTCGCCTTACCGGGTGGCGGCTGCGACACGCCCCATGGCCGAATGGGGGCGGTGGCCCGTGACCGCGGCGCGGGACCACACGACGTCTGCATCGCTGCATCGCTGCCCGCATACGACAAACGGCCGCCCAAGGGCGGCCGTTTGTGCACTCGCGCTACGCACCATTCAGGGGGTGTCGCGGCACGCTACGTCAGAACTTGCGTCATACACCCTCTGACCCCTGTATGACGCAGAACGCTGCAACTGCTTGTCAGATGGTCTGTTACTC
>DASQZA010000093.1:0-4796 GCA_035638935.1 Gemmatimonas sp.
CGGCACGGCTTGCCCTCGGGATCGTCGCGCCGTCGATGGACGGGCCGGTCGTGTCCGTGGCTTCGGGTGGCGCGATGGGCGACGGTGATGTCGAACTGTCGGACGCGCTCTCGCTCACCATCGGCCGGCTGGAACGCGCGCTGGTGCTTGCCGCCGGTGTTGCCGTCGAAGCCACCGCAGCGAAGCCCGTATTCCCCGTGCGCGAGATTCAAAAGCGTGGTGTGAACGACTCGCTGCCAGTGGACATCACGCTGTTCAACCGTGGCCGGGTCGACGTGTCGCTGCTGCACGCGCGAATCGACATGATCGGTTCATCGCGCCGCCTCGCCGAGACCGGGATGCCGGAGGAGCGCATCATGCCCGACAGCGCCCGCACGGTCGTGCGCCATGCGATCGCGTACAAGCCGACGACGAGCTGGTGGCGGGGCGATACGCGAGTGGGCGACTTCTTCCCGTCGGACATCAACGGCATGGACGAGGCGACGCGTCAGGCACAGACCGCGGTGCAGGCGCGCGCGCGCATCGCGATCGCCGGTGTGCCGGTCGACGTCGTCGTGCCCGTGGTCAACCGATTTGCCGATCCGGTGAAGGGAGATCAGCAGGTCCCGGTTGCTGCCGTTCCCGGCATCACGATCGCCGTCGGACGCCCGATCGAGTACATCCGCGCTGGCGTGCCGGTGCAGCGTCTGTTTCAGGCACGCGTGTTGTCCGCGTACCCGCATCCCGTCGACGTGGAGGTGAAGATCCAACTGCCGGCGGGCCTCAAGGCAGATTCGATGCAGCGCGACCGCACGCTCACGCCCGAAGCGCCGATGGTGGCGCTGTCGTTCGTCGCGAGCGGCAACGTACCGGAAGGGCGGCTGCAGATGGGAGCGATCGCCAATCACCAGCGGATCTCTGCGCTCACGGGCTATTACACGATCGACTACGATCACATCACGCCGCAGCGCGAGTACGCGCCGTCGGGGAAGTGGCTGGCTGGCGTGAGCGTGAAGCTTCCGCCGCGCGCTCGGGTCGGGTACGTGCCGGGTGTTGGTGATCTTGGCATCGAGGCGCTCGAACAGCTCGACATTCCGGTCGAAGTGCTCGATCGTTCGGCGATCGGCAGCGGCGATCTGTCGCGCTTCTCAAGCATCGTCGTCGGGCCACGTGCATACGAGGCCAACAAGTGGTTGCCGGAGGTGAACCGCCGTTTGCTCGACTACGCGCGGAGCGGCGGCACGCTCGTGGTGCAGTACGGCCAGTACGAGATGCTGCAGCCCGGCATCATGCCATATCCCATCGAGCTGAAACGGCCCGCCGAGCGTGTGACCTCGGAGAACGCGCCGGTCACCGTGCTGCAGCCGACTGCGCCGTTGCTGACGTCACCCAATCGCATCACGCCGCGTGACTGGGGTGAATGGGTCCAGGAACGCGCGATCTACATGCCCAGCACGGCGGCGCCGCAGTACCGCTCGCTCCTGCAGATGAACGATCCCGAAGAACCGGCCAACCGGAACGCCCTGCTGCAGGCGGACGTCGGCAAGGGCAAATACGTGTATGTCACTCTCTCGCTCTTCAGGCAACTGCCGAACGGCAACCCGGGTGCCGCGCGGCTTTTGTTGAACATGATCGCCGGCGAAGCGCCGGCGACGAAGCCCAAGATGTGATCGTGCGCATGCTCACATCCGCCTGGCGAACCTGGCGAACCGCGCGATTGCTGCCGTTGGTCCTGTTCGCCGCGTGCAGTGACGGCGGCCGCACGGTGCTGCGGGTGTATTCCCCGCATGGCAAGGAGTTGCTGGAGCATTATGAAAAGGGGTTCGAGAAGTCGAACCCCGACGTCGATGTGCAGTGGACCGCGATGGGATCGTCGGAGATTCTCGATCGCGTGCGTACGGAGCGCCAGGAGCCGCGGGCGGACGTCTGGTTCGGTGCACCGAGCGAGCTGTTCGAGCGCGCGGCGGCAGAGGGGCTGCTCGACACGTTGACGCCCTCATGGGCCGGCGCGGTTCCGTCGAATGCGAAAGACTCCGGCGGTACGTGGTATGGGACCTACCTCACACCCGAAGTCATCGCGTACAACTCGAACTTCGTGGCGGACAGTGTCGCGCCGCTCACGTGGCGCGACGTCGCGACCCCGCGGTGGAAAGGGCACGTCGTCATTCGTGATCCGGTCGCGAGCGGTACCATGCGCGCGATCTTCGGCGCCATCATGCAGCGCTCCATCGAGGAGACGGGCAAGACCGATTCCGGCTGGGCACTGCTGCGACGCATCGATGCGAACACGAAGTCGTACGCGTCCTCCCCGGAGGCGATGTACGATGCGCTGGCGAAAGGCGACGGGTGGATCACGCTCTACAACATGCCGGACATCGCCGGCTTGGCACGCCGTACGGGTGCGCCCGTCAGATACACGGTGCCCACGGAAGGCACGCCGGTGCTCGTCGACGGCATCGCGTTCCTCAAGGGGTCGGCCAACCGCACGTTCTCGCTGCGCTTCATCGAGTTCGTGACGTCAGCCGAGGCACTCGTATACGCTGCCGACTCACTGCACCGGATTCCGGTGCGAAGCGACATCGCGGATGCGTCGCTCCCCGACTGGGTCGCGACGGCGCGCACCGGCATCAAGGCGCTATCGCTGAATCACGCGCTGATGTCGGACTCGCTGGATATCTGGATGCGTGCGTGGGATTCCGCGGTGCGCGGGCGCAACGACGGTCGCTAGTCTTTACAGCGAGGGAGCCGGCGGCGCTTTCCCGATGCCGCCCAGCAGCAGTCCGACTACCACCACGGTCACGGCACCAATCACGTTGTGCCACAGAAACGACACGGACGGTGCGCCGAATGAGACCGAGGCGACGGCGGTCATGCCGCACAGCATGCCGACGAATGCGCCGAAGGCGCGCACGCGCGGAATCATCGCCAGTATGAAGACGCCGAGAATGCTGCCATAGAAGAACGAGCCGAAACGGTTCACGACTTCGATGAGTGAGCCAAGTGTCGCGGCGTACGTCGCGACGACGCAGGCAAATGCTCCCCACACGGCAGTCGAGATCCGCCCGACGAGCAGGTAGTGGGCATCCGATCCCTCGGGACGTATCCAGCGCTGGTAGAAGTCCACCACCGTGGCCGTCGACAGCGAGTTGAGCTCGGCGGCGATGCTCGACATCGCGGCTGCGAACACTGCGGCCAGGAACACACCGGCGAACCCGATCGGCAGCTTGTCGAGCACGAAGCGCGGAATGATGTAGTTCACGTCGCGCGAGGACTCTCCGGTGGCACTGGCAGCAGCAGCGAGCGCCTCCGTACGCACCGTGTTGACGTCCGCATCACGCGCCTTGAAATCCTGCAGGGCAGCCGTCGTGGTCGCGCCATCACCGCTGCGACGCGCATCCGATGCGGCGCGGGCTGCAGTCTGCCGAGCCGAGACGGCGGACGCGTACCGGGCCTCGAGCGCGGCGTACGCAACCGGGTCCGCGGCACGGGTCTGCGCGTCGTGCCGCGGATTGAAGAGCATCGGCGCGGGCTGGAACAGGTAGAACAGGAACACGAGCACACCAATCAGCAGGATCATCGCCTGCAACGGAATCTTCCAGTACGCGCTCATGAGCAGGGAGCTGCGCGCCTCCCCTACCGACTTCGCCGCGAGGTATCGCTGCACCTGACTCTGGTCGGTGCCGAAGTACGACAGCATCAGGAACGTGCCGCCGATGATGCCCGACCAGAACGTGTAGGTCTTCGTCAGGTCGAACGAAAAATCGAACACCTGCAACCGCCCCGCCGCCCCAGCGATGCGGAACGCGTCGTCGATGGGCACGGGCATCTGGAACACCAGCACGGCCACCAGCGCGAACATCGCACCGACGATGACGTACATCTGCTTCACGTCGGCCCACGCCACCGCCTCGGCCCCGCCGAACACCGTGTAGACCACCGTCGGGATGCCGATGAGCGCGACCGACCACTGCAGGTCCCACCCGAAGATCGCCGAGAACACCACCGCGGGCGCGGCGATGATCGTGCCGCAGCTCATGCCGCGCGAGAACAGGAACAGCAGGCTCGTGAGCGAGCGCGTCTTCGCATCGAAGCGACGCTCGAGATACTCGTACGCCGTGTACACCTTCGCGCCGTGAAGGAACGGCACGAGCGTGACGCCAAGGATCACCATGGCGATCGGCAGCCCGAAGTAGAACTGTACGAAGCGCATGCCGTCGGTTGCGCCTTGCCCGGTCGTTCCGATCAGCGTGACCGCCGAGAGCTGTGTCGCCATGACGGAGAGCCCGACCGCCCACCAGGGCAGGCTCCGGCTCGCCATGAAGTAGCCTTCGATGTCGCGCGTGCCGCGGGTGCGCCGCATGCCATCCCAGACGATGTACGTGAGGTACACGGCCAGTATGAGCCAGTTGATCCAGTGCATGAGCCGTTC
This sequence comes from Gemmatimonas sp., assembly GCA_035638935.1. GTDB lineage: Bacteria > Gemmatimonadota > Gemmatimonadetes > Gemmatimonadales > Gemmatimonadaceae > Gemmatimonas. Next base: position 4,409 of record DASQZA010000093.1, read on the forward strand.
TGGCTCAGGACGCGGGCATCGCGTAGCGGCTCTGCATCAACCAGAGCAGCACGAGCGTGACGAGCTGGACGAGCAGCACACGCCAGAGCGTGGTTCGAAATGGAGTCGGCATGCCGGAAAACTGAGCAGCCGCAGCGTCCGGCGCGAGAGCCCGCTACGACAGCAGCTGCTGGTTCTCTCCTCGCGCAGTCGCTTAAACTTCGTGGTACATGTCTCTTCCTCACGCTCTCATCCTCGGCGGCGGTTTCGCGGGGCTGGCAGCCGCGCGCGAGCTGCGGAAGGCGAACGTGCGGGTCACGGTGATCGACCGCGCCAATCACCACACCTTCCAGCCACTGCTCTATCAAGTGGCGACGGCCGGACTGGCGCCAAGCGACATCACCGTGCC
>DASQZA010000094.1:0-28551 GCA_035638935.1 Gemmatimonas sp.
ACGTCGAGTACCCACTGCACGTCGCTCTCGCCCATGCGTTCGAGTGCAAGGACGTCCTTCGCCACATGCAGCACGTCCACTGGTTCCGCCGGCGCGCGATCGGTTGGAGCGGTGCCGTATCGGCTGAACGCGCGCGCAATCTCGTCGAGGTGATCGATCTCCGCGAGCACACGCGTGACGTTCGTGTCGAGGATGGTCGCGAAATCACCGCGACCGTCGCGATAGGCGCGGCGCAAGTGCTGCACGCCAAGCCGGATAGGCGTGAGCGGATTCTTGATCTCGTGTGCGACCTGGCGCGCCATCTCGCCCCACGCGAGCACGCGCTGCGCCGACGCGAGTTCCGTAAGGTCGTCGAGCGTGAGCACCGCGCCGCCGGACAGCCGCGTGATGCGCGCGCGGAATTGGCGCTCGTTTGCGCGCACGTCGAACGTATCCTCCTCGTCGTTACCAGCCAGGAATGCGCGCGAGCGAGTTGCGAGTGCCGCAAACGCCGTCGGAAAGGTGTCGAGGCTTCCTCCGCGCTCGCGTGCCGCTGCCCCGAGCATGCTTTCCGCCCGCGGGTTCGCGATCAGGATGGAGCCATCGCCACGCAGCGCGAGCACGCCGCTGGCAACGTGTTGCAGCACGGCCTCCGTACGACGTTGCGCGGCCTCGAGCGCGGCGCGACTCGTCGAGAGATCCTCCGCCATGCGACCGAACGCCCGGTACACCGGTGCAAACTCGGCGGCTGGTGCTGCGCCCAACGATGGCGCCCGGCGTCCGGAGGCGATCGCCAGTGCGGCTTCGCGCAGTTCGCCGACGGGTCGTGCCAGCGACCGTGCGGCGACGCCGCTCGACCAGAGCGCCGCCAACGCACCGATGGCCGTTACGAACAGCACGAGCACGCCCAGGTCCTCGCGTCGTTCGTCGAGCGCATACTCATCACCGCGCGCCGGCGTCGCCAGCACCACGTTGGATTCCATCTGCGGGAGCTGCCGGTATCCGACGACGGCGCGTTGCGAGCCGACCGTGAGATACCGGGTCGTGAACACCTCGTTCGCACCGAACTCTCCATCGGCGAGGGACACCGGGAGCAAACGACCAAGCGGCGCGAGCGCGTCGAGTAGCATATCGCTCGCCGCGGCGAGCTGCGCGTCGCGGTAGAGGAAGAGCGGCGTGCCCGCGCTTGCGGCCGACGCGCCGAGTTCCCACGGTGCGTCCCCGGCGGCGGCTACGCGGAGCGCTTCGCGCACCAGCAGTTCGCGCGCGGCGGCATCATCATCCTGCAACCGGTACCACGACCAGCCGGCAAAGATCGCGGCGGGTGCCACGAAAAAGCCGATGAGCGTGAGGCTCAGTCGAACACGATACGATCGCGCCCAGCGCTCCCGGCGCACGCCTAACCACCGGCCGAGTGCTCCGTCGGCCATCGCGCTTGCGGCCCAGAGCAGGAGCACGACCACGACATCGAGCAGCACGAGCAACGTGGCGCGCGGAATGAGCACGTCGGCGCCACGCAGGTCGATCTCGACGTGCACGTCCCGGGCAGATCCGGGCGCGCTCGTTGCGCCGTTGGTGACCACACCCGTTACCACGCCGTCCCCGTGCATCGTATTGCCACGGCGGCGCCAGACGAGTGGACGCGCGACATCGTTCGAGTTGGCGCGTGCCGCGAGCGTGAGGCGATATGGCGGTTCCACACCGCGCTCACCAGCGACACCGGTGAGTGCAGCGAACGGATCGGCGGGCAGCAGGCGCGTGCGCGGAGGAACGGCGATGGTGACGACGCTGCCGTCGGCCGCGGGAATGCCGGCCACGAGCAGCGTGGTGGGGCCGTCACCGACGGCGCGGATCTCCGTGATTCCGCTCTCGCGTGCCAGATCGGCGATGACTGCCTGCGCCCCGATCGTATCATTGACCGGCGCGAGCGCGATCTCGGTGACTGGTTCGTATGGCGTTTCCGGTAGCCAGCGGGCAATGCGAGCGGGGTAGCCAGCGCGCGCCAGCTCGCTTCCTGCATAGCGACGCAGCAGATCCGTCGATGCGACGACCGGCTTCCGCTCGTTCGCGAGACTCCCGCTCAATCGCTCCAGGAAGTAAAGCGCGTTCTCGTCGACGGCGCCGATGCGCGACAGGTCGTCGTCGGCAAGTTCCACCCGCTCGCGTACGGTCGCCCCCCATGTGAGCGTCGTCGCACCCGCGCCCGCGATGATCGCGGCGCCGACGAGCAACGCCGTGCCACGTCGCGTCAGCGCGAGCGCGCCGATGGCCACGACCCAGAGCGCCGGGTACCAGGCTGGCCACGAGCCGGGAGCTCGCCAGAGCACCGGGGCGAGTACGGCCGCGACGATTGCGAGCAGCGGCGCCGTTGCCGGCGCGAGCCCACGCAAGCGACCGAGTGCAGCCTGCCCCGCCGCTGCACCGGCAAGGAGTATCGAGGCACCAGCCAGCGCGATCGCGAGCTGCCAGGCGATCCACAGCCCCAGTGTCGAGCCGGAGGCGGGCAGTGCGATGCCTCGCGCGAGGTCGCGCATGAGGAACGGCCCGACCAGCGCGATCCCCGCGACCAGGCACACCGCGAAGGCGCGTGACCGAAACACGCTCCCGTCGCGCATCACCGTGAACAAGGTTGCCAGGCACAGTGCCGCCGTGACGAGCAGTGCCGCGATGTTGGACGTGAGCGGCCCGCCCATCGGCGCGTTGTACGTGCTCGCATTGAACAGCAGCGACACGTTCGACAGCGCGCTGAGTGGTGCGATCGCGAGCGCTGCGAGCATCGCCATGGCCGTACCGATGCGCTGCGGGGTGCCGGCCGGCCGGCGCCACGTCGTCACCAGTACGAGCAGCACGGCAACGACGAGTGGAATGCCGGTGCGGGCGCGTGCCGCCTGCAGCAGCGCGAGACGTGTCTCCCCTTCCGAGTACGCCAGTGCCCGGACACGCGCCAGCCGTCCCCCGGACGGGTTCGATACCACGATCACCGTCGATCCCGGAACGACGAACGAGGAATCGGGCGATTCCACGACCGTTCGTGCGATATCGACGCGGTTGGCAAGCGTTTGCGTGAGTGAGCGCGCGAATCGATCCGCCGGCGGCGCCGACGAGATCAGTGCGACCGCGACCGCCTGCACGTCGCCGCGCGGCGACGTCGCACGCGCCACGAGCGATATGTGAAAGGGGCCTTCCTCCAGCCGTACACCATCCGGCACGCCGGTCGCGATCGGAGTGCGCACTTGTCCCGCATGGTCCACCAGCTGCCCGAAGCGGAACAGCAACAGTGCCGACTCCACGCTCCCTTGCAGCGGCGGCGCGAGCAGGCGGCCGGGAGTCGTCGTGCCGTTCGCTAGCGCCTGTGCCTGGATGGTGTCCCTCGCAGCGCGGGCTGCGACGCCCTGCAGGGCTCGGGCGACATCCTCGATGCTGCCGGCCACCCGGCCTGCCCGATTCTCTCGTTCGGTCGCGGACCACGATGCCCAGTCGCGGTCGACCGCCTGCAGTTGCACCGTCTGCCGCACGGCGACCATCACGGCGATCGCGAGCATCATCACGGCGCCGACGGCCCAGCCACGTGGCCGCCGCACCGTCGGTAGCAGCAGCGAGGCGCCGATCGTTCCAGCCGCCGCGAACGCCAGAAAACTCCACCCTGGATTCTTCTGCCAGCCGGTCAGGCCAAGTACGGCCCCCATGGCGCACCACGTCCACGACAGCGGCCAGCGACCGTCCTGCCCTCGATGACCTTGCGTCATCCGGGACGGCTCACCGGACATCACAATGGGCACATCCGGGATGGCGGGCGGCGGGGTGACGGAGGGCATCGCCCCACAATACCCCACACCACTGTCCAGTGCGAAGGGGCACGGCAGGCAACCCGACGCGCCTCGGGGGAATAGTTCCGGGAGGTGGCTACCTTTAGGTGATGCAGACACGACTGTTCCGGCCACACGTTCAATGAACGGGTCTCGCTCGCGCCCGACGCGGGTGCACGTGCTCTCCGTGGCGGCGCAGCTGGCAATTGCGCTGGCGAGCGCTGTCCCGTCGCTCCTGCACGCGCAAGCTTCTCCCGGTATGAGCCGGCTCGACGCAGGCAGTTTCACCCTGTTCGTGGCGGGTGGGCGCACCGGTCAGGAGCAGTTTTCGATGCAGTCCGTGGAAGGCGCTGACGGAACCGTGCTCGAACTGCGCGCAGAATCGTCAATGGGTGAGCGCCGCGGCGTCGTGCGGCTCAGCACTGATTCAGCCGGGTCACCGCTCGCGTATGCGGTCGAAGAGCGAACCGGTTCCGTCGTTTCCCTTCGGCTCAGCGGGCAGCGGGTGCGAGGCCGGTTCGCCACGCTCGCCCGCAGCACACGCGGGGAGGCGGCCCGAGAGTACCTGCTGGCTCCAGGTGCCATCGTGCTCGAAGACGAAGGCGTCCATCAGTACGCCATGCTGCTTCGGCCACACCGGCCGGCTGTCGGCGACACGCTTCTGATCCCGACGCTGACACCGGTCGGTAGCCGCCAGGGCGTGATGCGCCTGGTGCTCGAATCCACTCGTGACACCGTGACGGTTGCCGGCACCGCGCAAGAGGCGTGGCGCTGGAACGCCACTCCGACCCCTGGCGACCAGCGCACGATCTGGGCAGATCCGACCGGACGGGTGCTGAGATTACGCATTCCTGCGCAGCGATTGGAAGCCATTCGGGATGACGTCCCAAGGTGACATTCCAGCGTCGCACCACTCCAGCAACCCGCCTGCAACCGTCCCACCGCACCGGCCGTCGAATCTGGGACAAATGAAACTGCCTCCGAAAACGCCCCGTACGGCCCCGTGTCCATGACCCCTCCCCGCAATATCCCCATGCGAATCCAACATCTCGCGCTGGCCCTCGCCGCCTGCGCCGGCTCCGTGTCCGCTGCGCATGCGTTGCGCGCGCAATCGCCTGCGACGGCGACGGTTCCAGGCGCCGGCAACGTCCTGACACTCGCCGATGCGGTGGCGCTGGCGCGGCGCAACAACCCGGCGCTTCAGACGTCGCTCAGCGCGCGTCGCACCGCCGCCGCGCAGCTTCGCTCGACCACCGGCGCCTTTCTGCCCAACATCAACACCGGCTTGGGCGCAGGCTTTCGTGAGGGCCGCCAGGCGATCATCGAAGGGCAGGCGTTCGGCGCGGCGAATGACCAGCTGTCGACCAGCGCGAGTCTCAGTGCGCAGATGGGCCTCTCGGTACGCACGTTCAACGACCGGCGTGAAGCGCGCGCGAACGTGAACGCCACCGAAGCCGACATTGCCGCAACAGAGTTGACCGTCCGGAACAACGTGACGAATCAGTACATCGCAGCGCTGCAGGCCGAGGCGCGGGCCAACCTGCAGGACACACTCGTGCTGAACACGACGGCCCAGCTGCAGCTCGCGCGCGCACGTTTTCAGGTCGGCAACGCGAACGCGCTCGACGTGCAGCGTGCCGAAGTCGCCGACGGCACCCAGCGGGTCGCTGCACTGAATGCGCGGAACACCGCGGCCATCGAGATCATCCGCCTCTTCCAGTTCATCGGCATTCCGGCGGTACCAGGTGCGCGTCTCGACGCGAGCCTGCCGACGCCTCCCGCAATCGACATCAACGCCATCCTCGAGCAAGCGCGGAAATCCAACCCCCAGCTCGAAGCGTTGCGTTACCGCGAACAAGCGACGGGCATCTCGGAGAAGACGGCGCGGAGCCTGTACTTTCCGACGCTGGGGTTGAGCGCGAGCGTTTCGGGCATCACCAACCGGTTCACCGACATCAACCAGCTGATCGTGAGTGGACAGACGGGTGTGGCGAGCTCGAGGGCGAGCTGCATCAGTCGCGAGGAAGTGCGCGCCGCGGTCGGGCTGCCGAACAATCTCGCCTCCTGCCAGCAGATCATCTTCACGCCCGATCAGGAAGCCCGGATCCGCGAGAGCCAGAGCCAGTACCCGTTCGACTTCACGCGAAATCCCTACAGCCTCAACGCCTCGCTGTCGCTGCCGCTCTTCGATGGCTTCCGCCGCGAACAGCAGATCCAGCAGGCGACGGTGCAGCGCCGTAATACACAGAACCAGCTTCGCGCCGAAGGGCTGCGTGTCGAGTCCGACGTGACCATCGCGGCCCTCTCGTTCACGAACGCGCAGCAGACGGTGCAGTTGCAGGAGCAAAACGTGCGCACGGCGCGCACGGCACTCACGCTGGCGCAGGAGCGCTACCGGGTCGGCTTGGCGAGTCTCGTCGAGCTGGTGCAGGCCCGCACGGAGTTCGAGCGTGCTGAAACGGACCGCATCACGTCGGTCTTCGATGTACAACGCGCGTTCACGGCGCTGGAAGCAGCAGTCGGGCGCCCTCTCCGCTAACCAGAAAACTTCATGACCAAGACGGGTAAATTCATCATTGGCGGTGTGGTCCTGGCGTCGGTCGCCGGGCTGGCCTTCGTGAGCATCAAGAAGAACCAGGACAAGCCTACTGAAGTTCGAATCGAAGCGGTCGAGGCACGCGACCTCGTCGCCTCGGTGCAGGCGAGCGGACAGATCCAGCCGCGCACCATGGTGAACGTCAGCGCCGACGTCACGGGCAAGATCATGCGCATCGCGGTGAAGGAAGGCGACATGGTGCAGAAGGGCGACTTCCTGCTGCAGATCGACCCCGAACAGGTCACCGCGGCGCTGCAGCGCGCCGAGGCTGCACTTGCGTCGGCCCAGGCGCAGGTGGCGCAGTCGCAGGCCAACCTGCTGCAGTCCACCCGCAACTACGATCGCTCGTTCAAGCTGCGTCAGCAGTCGGCCGAGCTCGGCGTGACGGAAGAGCAGCTCGAACAGCTCAAGACGCAGACGGAAGTCAACAAGCAGCTCGCGCAGGCGGCGAGCTTCGGTGTCGAGCAGGCGCGCGCGTCTGTACGCGATGCGCGGCAGGCACTGAGCCGTACGCGGATCGTGGCGCCGATGACCGGCAAGATCACCCGCCTCGTGGTCGAAGAGGGCGAGACGGCCATTCAGGGCACGCTCAACAAGGATGCGGCCACCCTGCTCACGATCGCCGATATGAGCGTGCTCGAAACCAAGGTGAAGGTCGACGAGACCGACGTCGCACGCATCAGCGTCGGTGATTCCGCGCTCATCGAGATCGATGCATTTCCGGACACGTCGTTCTTGGGCCGCGTGGTCGAGATCTCGAACAGCTCGGTGTCTCGCACGGCCGCCGCCACGACCGGTGACCAGGCGATCGACTATGAAGTTCGCATCCAGCTGCTGAACCCGCCGAAGGAAACCCGTCCGGACTTCTCCGCGACCGCGAAGATCATCACGGACATGCGCGTGAAGGCGTTGTCGATCCCCATCATCGCGCTCACCGTACGCGAGGACTCGACGCTCAACACCGGTGACACCGCCGTGACGGTCGGGCGCACGGCCGCTCCGTCGAAGCAGATGGGCAAGCGTGATATCGAAGGGGTATTCGTGGTCGGGACCGACAACAAAGTGACCTTCCGCGCCGTTAAGACGGGTATCGCGGGTGAGCGCCACTTCGAGGTCATCAACGGGCTCAAGGCCGGCGAGAGCATCGTGGCGGGCTCATACCAGGCGATCCGCGACCTCAAGGAAGGGGGGCTGGTGCGGCTCGCAAAGCCCGAAGAGAAGAAGGCGACGACAACCGAAAAGAAGACGTGACCGACACTCTGGATGACATTGGCCTGAGCACCACCGGCGAGCGACGCGCCGTCGTCGCTGCCCCCGGCAAGGCGCCGGACAAGGACTGGGTGATCGTCACCCGCGGCCTCAAGCGCCAGTACGACATGGGGGGCGAGATCGTGCGCGCCCTTCAGGGCGTCGACGTTGCCATCCGTCGCAATGAATACGTGGCGATAATGGGACCGTCGGGTTCCGGCAAGTCGACGCTCATGAATCTCATCGGCTGCCTCGATTCGCCGGACGAAGGCGAGTACTGGCTCAACGGCCTGCTCGTCTCGGAGATGTCCGACGACGCGCTTGCACGCGTGCGCAACAAGGAGATCGGGTTCGTCTTCCAGACGTTCAACCTGCTCCCGCGCGCATCGGCGCTGCAGAATGTCGAATTACCGCTCGTGTACGGCGGCATCGGGGCGGACGAGCGCAAGAAGCGCGCGATGGAAGCGCTCGACCGCGTGCAGCTCTCGCAGCGCGTGCACCATCGTCCCAATGAACTCTCGGGTGGCCAGCGTCAGCGTGTGGCCATCGCCCGGGCGTTGGTCAATCGTCCCTCCATCCTGCTCGCCGACGAACCGACTGGTAACCTCGATTCGAACACGTCCGAGGAAATCATGCGCATCTTCGAGAAGCTGGGGGCCGAAGGGCAGACCGTCGTCATGGTCACGCACGAACCCGACATTGCCGCCCACGCGAAGCGCGTCATCGTGCTGCGCGACGGCGTGATCAGCAGCGACCAGCGCCGCGACCAGTTTGCCGCGCAGGTCGGGCTCGGCGGCGGGCACTGAGCCGTGCCCTTCTTCGAAGCAGTCGTTCTTGCGCTGCGTACGATCCAGACGCAGAAGCTCAAGAGCTCCTTCACGCTCCTGGGCGTCTGCATCGGGGTGATGTTCCTCATCTCCGTCGTCTCGATCGTCGAGGGGATGGGGCGGTACATGGAGGACGACCTCGTCGGCAAGCTGATCGCCGTCAACACGTTCGAGTTGCGGAACCGGCCGAACATCAACATCGGTGATGTCGACGAGGCCACGTGGGAGGAATACCGCAAGCGGAAGCGAATCGAGTATCGCGAGACCCCGGCGATCGTTGCGGACCTTCCCTCCGACGTGCGCTACGCCATCGTGAGCGATGGTGGCGTCACCGGCACGTCGAAAACGGGCGGCCAGCCGCGCCAGCTTCGCGCGTATGCCGTCGAAGGCGACTACTTCGAGATCAAGAAGATGGGTGTCACCGCGGGTCGCGTGCTCTCGCAACAGGAAATGCTCAACGGCGAGCGCAGTGTCGTCATCGGCGTCGATGCGGCCAAGCGACTGTTCCCCTCGCTCGATCCGATCGGCCGCGAAATGCGCATCGGCGGCGTACCGTACAAGGTGGTCGGACTCGCCGAGGTACAGGGCAGCGCCCTCGGCATGTCGTTCGACAATTTCGTCATTGCGCCGTGGAAGTCGCAGATGCGCCGGTTGCTCAATCCGCGTCCGAACATGATCGACGCCGTGATGGTGCAGTCGGCGAGCGAGCCGGCGATGAAGGAAACGATGGAGACCGTGCGCGCCGTCATGCGCGCGCAGCATCGGTTGCGTCCCTCGCAGAAGGATGATTTCTCCCTGCAGACGGCGGACAGCGCCCTCGAGTTCTGGAACAAGATCAAGTCGTACCTGGTGCTCGCCGGCATCGCACTGCCCGCCATTGGACTGGTCGTCGGCGCGATCGTCATCATGAACATCATGCTCGTCGCCGTCTCGGAACGCACGGCGGAAATCGGCATCCGCAAAGCGCTCGGCGCGCGCCGCAGCGACATCATGTCGCAGTTCCTGATCGAAGCATCGGTGCTGGGTACCGTTGGCTCCGCGATCGGGGTGGGCCTTGGGATCGGACTCGCGAAGCTCGTTGCGGTCGTCACGCCGCTGCCGGCCAGCGTTGCGCCGTGGTCGATTTTCGTGGGCGTCGCGCTTGGTGCCGGCGTCGGCATCATCAGTGGCTCGTATCCGGCCAGCCGCGCGTCGCGGCTCGACCCGATCACGGCGCTGAGAGCGGAATAGGCGATGAACGGACTCTTTCTCAAGCTGCACGCCATAAAGGAAGGCGTGCTGATCGCGCTCGATTCGATCCGCGCCAACAAGGTGCGGGCGGGTCTCACCATCCTGGGTATCGCCGTCGGCGTATTCGTGGTGGTCGCCATTTCCGGTGCCATTCACGGCATCAACAAGTCGGTGGAGAGCGATTTCGCGAGCACGGGGCCGACTTCGTTCTTCGTGTCGCGTTTTCCGATCTCGTTCGAGAATTGCGGCCAGGGCGAAGCTTCGTGCGCCTGGCGCCGCAACCCGCCCATCCGATCGGGTGAAGTCAACGCGCTGCGCAAACTCGAGTCGGTCGAACAGGTCGGCGAACAGCTTAACTGGGGTTCGGTAGTCAAGTATCGGGATCGCACGCTCTCGCAGTCCGGCGTGGAGGGCTACTCCGGCGAGTGGGTGTCGCTGACTGCACCTGAAGTCTTCCCGGGGCGTGCCTTCACGATGTCCGAGGCACGCAACGCATCGCGCGTCGCCGTCATCAATACCGTAATGGCGGAGCGACTCTTCTCCGAGTCCGATCCGATCGGAAAGTCCATCACGCTCAACGGCGCCCCGTTCGAAGTCATCGGCGTCTTCAAGGACAAGAGCAGCTTTCTCTCAGGCGGCGACAGCCCGAAGGCCGTCGTGCCGGTGCAGGCGCTCGTGCGCTACATCGGCGCGCGCTACAGCAACGTGTCGCTCGTGATCAAACCGCGGCCCGGTATCGCCCGGGACATAGCAGTGGACGACGTCACCGCCTCGCTCCGCGGCCAGCGTGGCTCGCGTCCGAGTGAGGAATCGTCGTTCGCCATCATCACGCAGGACAAGTTGCTCGAGACGTACGACAAGGTCACAGGCGTGTTCTTCCTGGTGATGTTGTGCCTCTCGGCCGTCGGGCTGCTCGTTGGTGGCGTTGGGGTCGTGGCGATCATGATGATCTCCGTCACCGAGCGCACACGCGAAATCGGCGTGCGCAAGGCACTCGGCGCAACGGCCGGCATCATCCTCTGGCAGTTTCTCGTGGAGGCGGCCACGCTTACCGGGATCGGCGGTGCGATCGGCCTCTTCGTCGGATGGCTGCTGACGATCGCCATCCGGAACTTCTCGCCGATTCAGGCGTCCATCCCGCCCTTGGCAGCAGTCGTGGCACTCGCGGCGAGCTGCGTGACGGGCATCCTGTTCGGCATCCTGCCCGCAAGCCGCGCGGCGAAGATGGACCCGGTCGAAGCACTGCGACACGAGTAGCCCGCGCCCCGTACGCGGCGTGAACAAGGCGGGCCGGCTATCGCAGCTGGCCCGCCTTGTACATTCCGGCATGCGCTTCAGCGACGCCGTGCGTCTCGCGCTCGTTCAGCTCCTCGTGAATCCCCTTCGCACGGCATTCACGCTCCTCGGCATCGTCGTCTCCGTCGGCTTTCTCGTCGCCGTCGTCGCGATCATCCAGGGCATGAACGCGTACGTGAAGGAGAACATCGCGGATGCCATGATCGGCTCCAACGTGTTTCAGGTGCGCCGTCTGCCCATCAGTTTCGGCCTGTTCACCGATGACGAGTTCCGCCTGCTGCAGCGACGCCCGCTCGTCAGCGAGGACGATGCAGAAGCGGTCCGCGCAGCGCTGCCGGATGCAATGGCGATCAGCTTTCAGTCCGGATGGCCTACGCCCCAGGCCGACATGGTCTGGCGTGACCGCACACTCGGCAGCGTGCAGTTCTTCGGCGTCACCAGCGAGTATCAGGACGTGCAGGACTATCGCGTCACGTCCGGCCGGCCGCTGAACGAGATCGACGTGCGGGATCGTCGTCCCGTGCTCGTCGTCGGTGCCGACGTGGCGACGTCGCTGTTCAATGGCGCCGACCCGGTCGGCAAGGAAGTGCGCATGATGGGGCGCCGGTTCGAGGTCGTCGGAGTGATTGCGCGAAAAGGTCGCGTGCTCGGCCAATCGTTCGACGGTTTCGCCCTCGCGCCAATCGGCGTGTTCGAGTCGATCTACGGTCGCCGCCGCACGACGACCGTCTCCGTGAAAATGGCCGACGCAAAACTGGTTGCGCCCGCGATGGAGCGGGCCGTCGAGGCGATGCGCGTCGCACGCCGGCTCAAGCCCGGTGAACGCGACAACTTCACCGTCAGCACGGCCGATGCGCTGGTCGACTTCTGGAATCAGCTCACCCGCGTGCTGTTCGCCGTGATACCGGCGGTCGTGGCGATCGGCGTACTCGTCGGCGGCATCGTGATCATGAACATCATGCTGATGTCGGTCACCGAGCGCACACACGAAATCGGCATCCGGAAGGCGATGGGCGCCACGGCGGCGAACGTCCGGTTGCAGTTTCTCCTGGAGGCAGTGGTTGTGGCGACGCTCGGTGGTGCACTTGGTGTGCTGTCAGGCTGGTTGCTCGCAGTGGTGGTGTCGACCGTGTCTCCCCTGCCCGCCCGCGTCACGGCGTGGTCGGTACTGGTCGCACTGGGTCTTGGCTCGAGCATCGGGCTGATCTTCGGCGTGTACCCGGCATCGCGCGCCGCCCAGCTCGATCCGATCACCGCGATGCGGGCCGAGACGTAGTCGTGGCGACTGGAAGCGCGTTCGGCGAGAACATGCGCATGGCGCTCGAAGCGCTGCGCATCAACAAGCTGCGTTCGAGCCTCACGATTCTCGGTGTCGTGATCGGCGTCGCGACCGTGATGGCGATGGCCGCCATCGTGCAGGGCATTCGCGACCAGATCGTCAACACGATCGAAGTCGCCGGGCCCACGACGTTCTACGTGCTCAAGAAGTTCTCGCAGACGCCGCTCAATCCCGACAACCTGCCGAAGGACGTGCGCATTCGTCCCGACCTGAACGAACGGGATGCACTACGGCTGCGTCAGTTGCCGGAAGTCTCGTACGCGGCGCTCTGGGCACAGGTGCTCGCCCGCATCGAGGCAGACGGTGCGCGCTCACAGCCAATGGCGGTGTTCGGGGCGGACGATCGTTTCACCGAGATTCAGGGCGGCGAGCTGCTGGATGGGCGCTGGTTCACGCGTACGGAGATGCTCGCTGGATCGGGCGTCGTGGTGCTGCAGGAACGGGCAGCGGCGCGGCTCTTCGGGCGCGAAAGCGCGGTCGGCAAGCGCGTACGCATCGGCGGTCGCCCGGCCGAAGTGATCGGCTTATGGGAGGAACCGGCGAACATCTTTGCACCACCGGGTCAGGAGGTCGGGGCGATCGTGCCGTATCGCATGCTCGACCATCAGTTCGACATCGACCGGACGAATGCACTCTGGATTCCGGTGAAGCCGCGCACGGGGGTCAGCGTGAGCGATGCGCAGAGCGCCGCCGTGATGGTGATGCGCGAGGGCCGCGGGCTCCGGCCCGGAACGCCGAACACGTTCGACATCGTGACGCAGGATCAGGTACTCGAGACGTTCAATAACATCACGGGTGTGTTCTTCCTCGTGATGGTGGTACTGTCGGGCGTCGCCCTGCTGGTCGGCGGCATCGGTGTGATGGCGATCATGATGGTGTCGGTCACGAGCCGGACGCGCGAGATCGGTGTGCGCATGGCACTGGGCGCGACGCGCCGCGACATCTTGGTGCAGTTCCTGGTCGAGGCCGCAACACTCACAGGCATCGGTGGCTCGATCGGCATCGTCGTCGGTCTCGGCTTCGCTGCGATCGCGTCGATCGCGCTCGACGTGAGCACGCCGGTTCCACTGACGCTCACGGTGATCGCGGTCGTGGTGTCGGTCGGAATCGGTCTCGTGTTCGGGCTTGTGCCGGCCCGCCGCGCATCCCGGCTCAACCCGATCGACGCGCTGCGGCACGAGTAGCGCCTCGCATGAAAAGCGGACAGCAACGGCGGCTCACGCGGAGATCGTGAAGTCGCGCAGCGAACGGTGTAGCCGCGGGTTTCTACAGCCTCACGCGGAGGCGCGGAGAACTGCCGCGGAGGCGCGGAGGGTTGGCTCCGGCGAGGTCGGTGAAACGACCTTTGTGTAAATGGTGGCTCCGTCGCATGCGACGGAATCACCATTTATAAAGTGTAGGATGCAGAGATCTTGCCGAATGCGGATCCGCTCGTATCCGCCAAATCCGTGTGATCCGTGGAAAGTTGTTTGTGCTTGCTGTGGCAGTTCTCCGCGCCTCCGCGCGCAGTTCTCCGCGCCTCCGCGTGAGGCTTTAGAAACTCGCGGCAATAACCGTTCGCTGCGTGGCTCTCCGATCTCCGCGTCAGCCGCGGCTGCCTTTCGCGGAAACCGCGCGTCAATACCCCCGAAACCCCAGCGCCCAATCCCAGAGCAGCAGCTGCATCGGCGTACCGAGCACTGCCAGCTCCAGTATGCCGAGCGCGCCGAGCACCGCCAGCAGCATCATCGCCTGTCGCTGCACCGGACTCCGATCCCGCAACGCGTGGATCGTCACGCGCAGCGTAAACACCAGCAATGCGGCGACCGACAGCGGAAGCAGCCACGTGTTCCGCTGCGGCCCGAAGTACGATTCCAGGAACACCAGTGCATCCGGGAAGAATCCGCGCCCCGGGTTCTCCACGCCTACGAAGATGTTGATGCTTGCCAGCTGGTGTTCGCACCAGAACAGCAGCAATGCCCACCAGCCAATGCGATTCGACCGGCGTGCCACCAGTACTGCGGCGAGACCCAGCACGAACAGCATCAGCAGCTGATACCAGAGCATCGTCTCCACCGCGCGGACCGCGAGCCCAAATGACGGAGGCTCTGCACGCACTGCGACACGTAACGACGCCGGCCCAATCAGCCATCCTCCGTAGAACGCCACCTGCACCCACGTCCACAGAAACGCTGCGCCGAGGAATCCGCGTCGCACCGCCGATGCCGACTCACGGTCGCGCTCCGCATGCAGCAGCCACCCGCCCCATGCGGCGAGCATCGTGGCCAGCACCATGCCGAGCGAGCGCGTCGCCGCGCTGCGTTCGAGAGCGAAGATTGCCCCCGTCGCACTCCACCAGAACAGCACCACCACGAAGAACGAGCGCAGGGCAACGCGCAGCGTCGTCTCGCGCGTGGCGATGTCGGTGACGGTGAGCGAACCCGGGCGGCGCGCGCGCAGCAACGCGGGGATTGCAGACATCATCGCGCCGAAGCCCCATCCCGTCTCGCGCTGGCTACCCGCCACGTTGCTCGTCATGCCAACGGCTCCGCACCGATCGCAAGCTTCACGATCCCCGAAAGCGCGCGCGCATCCGCCGCTGGAAGCGTGATGTAGCGTGCACGCATGGCATCGGCGATGCGACGCGCCACCGGCTCACCGCGCGTCGACGTATCGACGAACAGCGCCGGTACACCCAGCGCAGCAAACGCGCGCCCGGCAGTGATTGCATCCCGCTCGGCACCAGGCCGCCCGGGAGTGCCATCACGGGCGATGTTTGCCCGGCCATCCGTCAGCATCGCCACCAGCGGTGCACTGCCGGCACGGCGCGCGAGCAGGGCCTGCTCCATCGCACACTCGATCGCGTGTGCCATCGGTGTGCCGCCACCGCCAGGCATCGCGGCCAGCACACCCTTTGCGCGCGCGAGCGCCCGCGTCGGCGCCAGCAGAACTTCCGTTCCTGCACCACGAAACGCGACGAGACTCACCCGATCACGCCGAGCGTAGCTCTCGGCCAGCAGCATCTCGATCGCGCCCTTTGCTTCGGACAAGCGGTTCAGTGCGGATGACCCCGATGCGTCCACCACGAAGATCACCGTAGTACCGGTCTTCTCGACGAAGCGCCGCACCCGAAAATCTTCCCGGCGTATCGCGATGCGCGGAGGCGTGGTCGTGGTCGTGGTCGTGGTCGTCGCCGTCGTTGTTGCCGTTGCACGCACGCGCTGCCACGGTGCGGCCGCACGCAACGTCTCCAGCAGATGCAGGCGCGCACCGCCGCGAGGCATGCCCGCGCGGGCTCCACGTGGGCGGCCGCGCATCATGTTGCTCTGCTCGGCCCCCTCGCGTCCCGATATCGCGCCGCCGGCAAGCCGTGCCTGGAGAGCGGCGAGCAAGCCCGGCGGAAGTGCTGCCGTAACCGCAGCGCGCAGGATGTCGGACTCGCTCGACGGCAGTCCCGCTTCCGCTGCGTCGTCATCACGTTCGACGTCACGTTCGACGTCACGTTCGTCGGTGCGCTCGTCGCCGTCCTTGTCTGGCGGTGTGTTCTGCGCTTCGTCCTGTTGCGGCGGCTCGGCCGGTTGCGCCGGAGTGTTCGATTCCGGGGGCGGCTGCATCTCTTCTGGCGCGACGTCGGCTTCAGGCGGTGGCGCAGGCATGCGGGTCGCTCGTGGCGCGAGCACGAGCGCTGCCGCAGCCTCGGCATCGTCTTCGGTCACCAGCAACCGGCCCGCAAGCGCGGCGTGCGCGCGAGCACATCGCAACGCCAGCAGCGGGGCGCGGAGCGAGTCGACGCCGAATGCATCAGCAGTTTGACAGAGCGCCTCGAGCCATCGCTCTTCCACACTGACCGACGACAACCGCAGGGCAGCCTCGCGCACGCGGGTGCCTTCGACGCGCGCGACTTCTCGAAATGCATCGGCATCTTCCGTGACGCGAACGCGAAACGCGACGCGGTCGGCTAGCGCAGGGTGCACGATCTCGTCGTCCATCGACTCGTCGAGCAGTACCGCCACGATGCGGGCCTCATGCGCCGCCACGATGCCATCGCGTGCAACCTGCACGGTCCCCGTGTCGAGCACATCGGCCAGGACGACCCGAACCGCGGTCGACAGCCGCTCCGCCATCGGGAACACGGCAACGCCGCGATCGGCGCCCGCGAGAACGCCACGTTCAGCGACGAGCCGGCGACTGTTCAATGTGGCCGCGAGATCCACTCCGCCAATGAGCCGGTCGGTAGTCACGCCGATGGGGACGCGACGCACGGGCGCGTCACCGGGGAGCAGGCACTGCAGCGCATCCGTGAAGCCGCGCGCACTCTCATGCAGCGGGTGATCCAGCACGGCACCACCGAGCCCAGTGGGATCGACGGCGAGCAGCAGCAACGGCAGGACCGCAGTCACGATACCGGCGCTGCGTCGCCCCACAGTTCGGCAACTGCGCGCTCCACACGGGTGGTCGATCCTGCCTCGTCGAGCACGTTGCGTCGCAAACGGTGGCGCAACGCCATCGGCGCGACGCGACGCAGGTGCGTGAACGTCACCGCGTCCGCGTGCTCGAGCGCTGCGAGCGCACGCGCGCTCCGCAACAGCGTGAGTTCACCGCGCAATCCATCCGTGCCAAGCGCAGCGCACAAGGTGGCGGCCCGCTCGAGGATGCTGTCGTCCACCGTGAGCGAATCGATCCACAGCCGCCCCTTCTCCAGCGTGCGACGGATCTTCGTGTCGGCCTTCGACCAGTGCGCCATGAAGGCAGTCGGGTCGCGGTCGAATGCATCGCGTCGCTTGATCACTTCGATGCGTGTCGGGATCGCCGAAGGTGTACGCACGTCCACCGCGAGGCCGAAACGGTCGAGGAGCTGCGGACGCAGTTCGCCCTCTTCCGGGTTGCCGCTGCCGATGAGCACGAACCGCGCGGGGTGGCGCACGCTGACGCCCTCGCGTTCCACGACATTCTCGCCGGTCGCCGCCGCGTCGAGCAGCAGATCGACGAGATGATCCTCCAGCAGATTCACCTCGTCGACGTACAGGAAGCCGCGGTGCGCACGCGCGAGCAGTCCCGGCTCGAAGGCTTTCTCCCCACTCGTCAGGGCGCGCTCGAGATCCAGCGCGCCCACCAGGCGATCTTCCGTCGCGCCCAGTGGAAGGTCCACGACCGGCACCGGCGCGAGCGCCGAACGCACCACGTGCCCACTGGTGCTCCGAGCCTGGCATTCCACGCAGCGAGCCCCGTTGGCGGCTGGGTCGCACCCATACCGGCACCCGACGACCACCTTCATTTGAGGCAGCAACCCTGCAAGACCGCGCACCGCGGTAGACTTGCCGGTCCCCCGGTCCCCGAACACCATGACACCGCCAATGCTCGGGTCGACGGCAACCAGCAGCAGCGCCTGCTTCATCTCGTCTTGGCCGACGATCGCGCTGAACGGAAATACGGGTCGCATTCGAGCTGGTCCGGGGCGGGAAGGGGTACGTTCGCCACGTTACGGGACGGCGGGAAGTGTCGCAATAGGTTTACACTACTTGAGCGTCTTAACTGTACACAATTCTTGACACCTGCTGCCGCAGTCGGTATCGTCGCGATGAGACCGCTGTCGCACGGTCCCCTGCTCCATCCTCCACAAACGTCGCCGGTGCATCCACCCGAACAGGCCCTTTCCGCGCGGGCGCGGACCACTCCGGATCGCGCGTCTACGGCTCAGTCCGCTACACTGCCTTCGGTGCCAGTGTTGGCTGGTCCGACCCCGGGACGCAGGACTGCCGCACAACCTGTCCGGCTCGGCGCACTCGACGGGGTACGTCCGGGCGTTCGTGACGGAAGTCAGGACTCGCTGCTCGACCGGTTGCGTGATCGATGGAACGCCCTCGTCGCGACCAACGGTTTCCAGCGATGGAGCGCTCGGTTCCCCCTGACGCGCCCGGTCGCCATGCGGCGATCGCGCGCACTGTTCGACCTGTGTGCCGGCTTCGTCTACACGCAGACGCTCTATGCCTGCGTCGAGCTCGAGCTCTTCGAGTTCCTCGCTGCCGGGTCGGCGACGTCCGAAGAGATTGCCAGGCACACGCGACTGTCGGCAGCGTCAGCCGAACGGTTGTTGAACGCTGCCTGCTCCCTCAAGCTGCTGGAACGTCGCCGCCACGCCCGATTCGCCCTCGGGCCCCTGGGCGCGCCCATGGTCGGAAACGCGGGACTCAAGGCGCTGGTCCAGCACCATGCGATGGCTTATCAGGATCTCACTGATCCGGTCGACCTGCTCCGACAGGGGGCGGACTTCCGGACCGAGCTTTCCCGGTACTGGCCATACGCCGATGCGCCGCGCCCGCAGTCGATCGACGATGCCCGGGTCGCGTCGTATTCGCAGATGATGTCGGCGACGCTCCCTCCGCTCGCCATGGACGTGCTGGACGCCTACGACCTGTCGCGCCACGCGTGCCTGCTCGATGTGGGCGGCGGCGAAGGGGTGTTCCTCACGCTCGCGGGCCAGCGGCACCCCTCGCTGCAGCTGCGCCTGTTCGATCTCCCCGCGGTCGCCGCACGAGCCCGAACGCGCCTCCACGGCGCTGGCCTGGGCGCGCGCGTCGAGTGCGACGGCGGCAACTTCCACAAGGATGCGCTGCCGGTGGGCGCGGACGTCTGCTCTCTGGTTCGGGTGCTGCTGGACCACGACGACGAATCCGCACTCGGCCTCCTCCGTCGCGTCCATGCTGCGCTGCCCCCCGGCGGAACGCTGCTGGTGGCCGAGGCGATGGCAGGGGTCAAGGGCGCAGAGACCGTCGGAGATGCGTACTTCTCCTTCTATCTCCTTGCCATGGGCAAGGGCCGAGCTCGCCGTCCGGAAGAGCTGCATGCGATGCTCAAGACTGCCGGATTCCGGAAAAGTCGTGAAATCGCAACCCGATACCCGATCCAGACCGGGCTCATCGTCGCCCAAGCCTGACGCGAAGTCATCGCAGGCTGGTCCTTTCAAGCATTGACACTCCAAGGTGTCAACAACACGTTACACCTGTGGACACCCTCGCCGTCGTTTTTGAGCAGCCCCAACAGCTTTCCGTACGCTCCCTCCAGCTTGTGCCCGCGACTCCCGCCGACGTCACCGTGGCGATGCATTGGTCGGGCATCAGCACAGGTACGGAGCGCCTCCTGTGGACCGGTCGGATGCCGCCCTTCCCCGGCCTCGGCTATCCTCTCGTGCCGGGCTACGAGGGCGTCGGCGAAATCCTGAGCGCAGGCGCGGAGTCTGAACGCGCCGTTGGCCAACTTGTCTACATCGCCGGTTCGCGTGGCTTCACCGAAGCGCGCGGACTCTTCGGTGGACAGGCATCGCATGTGGTCGTGCCGGGCACCAAGACCGTGGTGATCGATCGCGCGTTGGGCGAACGCGGTACGCTGCTCGCGCTTGCTGCCACAGCCCATCACGCGCTCGGCGACCTCGCACCCGACACGTTGCGACCAGCGCAGGCCAACCTTCCCGAGCTGATCGTCGGTCATGGTGCACTCGGACGATTGATCGCACGACTCGTGGTCCTCTACGGCGGCAAGCGCCCGACGGTGTGGGAAACGAATCCGATTCGTCAGAGTGGTGCGCGCGATTACGACGTGAAGCATCCCGACGACGACACACGTCGCGACTATCGCACGATCTGTGAAGTGAGCGGCGCCGATGGAATCCTCGACAGTCTTGTCGAGCGGCTCGCGCCGGGTGGTGAGATCACGCTCGCCGGATTCTACAGCAACCAGGTGGCGTTCACGTTTCCACCCGCATTCATGCGTGAAGCGCGCTTCCGCATCGCGGCGCAATGGAAGGAAGCCGACCTTCGCGCTGTCGCTGCACTCGCCAACAGCGGTGAGCTCGCGCTCGATGGCCTGATCACGCACCGCGAACCTGCTGCACGTGCCGAAGCCGCCTACACCACGGCGTTCGGCGACCCCCATTGTGTCAAGATGATCCTCGACTGGAGAACGGCAGCATGATCGACAGCGGAAGCAGCAACGGAGCGGGTGCGCTGCACCAGCTGCACAGCAACGTTCGCCAGGAAGCGGAGAGCGAGCCCGAGACGGTACATACCGGTCCCGTCACCAAGGAGACGCAGATCATCGCGATCTATGGCAAGGGCGGCATCGGCAAGAGCTTCTCGCTCGCCAACCTCTCGTACATGATGGCGCAGCAGGGCAAGAAGGTGCTACTCATCGGCTGCGATCCCAAGAGCGACACGACCTCACTGCTCTTCGGCGGCCGTGCCTGCCCCACCATCATCGAGGTGTCGTCACGCCTCAAGCTCGCGGGCCAGCAGGTCACGATCAGCGACGTGATGTTCAAGCGCGACGGCGTATTCGCGATGGAACTCGGTGGGCCGGAAGTCGGGCGCGGTTGCGGCGGACGCGGCATCATCCACGGCTTTGAAATTCTCGAGAAGCTCGGCTTCCACGAGTGGGGTTTCGACTTCGTGCTGCTCGACTTCCTCGGCGACGTGGTGTGCGGCGGCTTCGGGTTGCCGATCGCGCGCGACATGTGCCAGAAGGTGATCGTCGTCGGCTCGAACGACCTGCAGTCGCTGTACGTGGCCAACAACGTGTGCAGTGCGGTCGAGTACTTCCGCAAGCTCGGTGGCAACGTCGGTGTCGCGGGCATCCTCATCAACAAGGACGATGGCACCGGCGAAGCCGAAGCGTTCGCCAACGCGGTCGGCATTCCGATTCTCGCGAAGGTGCCGGCGCACGACGACATTCGCCGCAAGAGCGCGAACTACGAGATCATCGGCTTCCCCGGTGGTGAGTGGGGGCCGCTGTTCGGTGAACTCGCGCAGGCCGTTTCCGATGCGCCGCCAGTGCGCCCGAAGCCGCTCACGCAGGACGGGCTGCTCGGCCTGTTCGCAGCATCCCAGGTGGGCGGCAACGTCAAGCTCGAACCCGCAACGATGTTCGACCTCGTCGGTCGCGAAGACGTGGTGAAGCCGTCACTCGAAGTCGTCTACGACACGGTCTGAGGCCAGCATGAGCACCAACCTTCCCATCATCGACACGCCCGCGACAACGGCGCCGTCGGATGGACTCGGCTGTCACGCCGGCGCCGACGAGATGATGGCCGCAGCGAAAGCCGCCGGGAAATCCGAAACACTCGATCGCTACGCGGCCGATTATCCGAAAGGCCCGCACGATCAGCCGCAGTCGATGTGCCCCGCGTTCGGATCGTTGCGCGTCGGTCTCCGCATGCGGCGCACCGCGACGATTCTGTCCGGGTCGGCCTGCTGCGTTTACGGTCTGACGTTCACGTCGCACTTCTACGGCGCGCGTCGCACCGTCGGCTACGTGCCATTCAACTCCGAGTCGCTCGTCACCGGCCAGCTGTTCGAGGACATCCGCGACGCCGTCTACAAGATGGCCGACCCGGCGCTGTACGACACGATCATCATCACCAACCTGTGCGTGCCGACGGCGTCGGGCGTGCCGCTCCAGCTGTTGCCGAAGGAGATCAACGGGGTGCGCATCATCGGCATCGACGTTCCCGGCTTCGGCGTGCCCACGCATGCGGAAGCGAAGGACGTGCTCGCGGGTGCGATGCTGCGCTATGCGCGTACGGAGGCCGAGCAGGGGCCGGTCGCTGCACCGCGTGGTGGTGTGAGCGAGAAGCCGACGGTCACACTCGTCGGCGAGATGTTTCCGGTCGATCCCGTCGGCATTGCCATGATGCTCGAGCCGCTTGGATTGGCCGCGGGGCCGGTCGTGCCGACGCGCGAGTGGCGCGAGCTCTACGCTGCACTCGATTGCGTCGGTGTTGCCGCGATCCATCCGTTCTACACGGCGTCATTCCGTGAATTCGAGGCGGCGGGTCGTCCGATCGTCGGGTCGGCGCCGGTGGGATTCGACGGCACGGAAGCATGGCTCGAGTCGATCGGACGCATGGCCAACGTGTCGCGCGACAAGATCGACAGCGCCAAGAACAAGTTTCTGCCAGCGATCAAGGCAGCGCTTGAATCGAAGCCGATCAAGGGACGCATCACGCTGTCGGGCTATGAAGGGTCGGAGCTGCTCGTTGCGCGACTGCTCGTGGAAAGTGGCGCGGACGTACGCTACGTCGGCACCGCGTGCCCACGCACGCCCCACAGTGAAGCTGACCGCCAGTGGCTGGCCGCGAAGGGTATCGAGGTGCAGTACCGCGCGTCGCTCGAACAGGATCTCGCCGCGATGCACGAGTTCAAGCCGGATCTCGCGATCGGCACTACGCCTGTCGTGCAGAAGGCCAAGGAGCTCGCGATCCCCGCGCTCTACTTCACGAACCTCATCTCGGCGCGCCCGCTCATGGGCCCCGCCGGTGCAGGATCGCTCGCGACCGTCGTGAACGCGGCACTCGGCAACAAGGCGCGCTTCGACACGATGCGCGAGTTCTTCGAAGGCATCGGCACCGGTCACACCGCCGGCGTGTGGGAAGAGACGCCGGTTGATCATCCGGAGTTCCGCGAACACTACAAGCGGCATCTCGCCAAGCTGGCGAAGAAGCGGAAGTCGGAGGAGATGGTCTGATGCTGGTGCTCGATCATGATCGCGCGGGTGGCTACTGGGGCGCGGTGTACGTGTTCACTGCTATCAAGGGGCTGCAGGTCGTCATCGACGGCCCGGTCGGCTGCGAGAACCTGCCGGTGACGTCCGTGCTGCATTACACCGACGCGTTGCCGCCGCATGAGTTGCCGGTCGTCGTCACCGGCCTCGGAGAAGAGGAGCTCGGACGCAACGGCACCGAGGGTGCCATGCGTCGCGCGCACAAAACGCTCGACCCGGAACTCCCTGCAGTGGTCGTAACCGGCAGCATCGCCGAGATGATCGGTGGTGGCGTCACACCAGAAGGCACGAACATCCAGCGCTTTCTGCCGCGCACCATCGACGAGGATCAGTGGCAGGCCGCGGAGCGCGCGCTCTACTGGTTGTGGACGGAGTACGGCCTCAAGAAAGGCATCGCCCCCAAGCCGCGCGAACGTCAGCCCGGCGACAAGCCGCGCGTGAATATCGTCGGCACGATCTACGGCACGTTCAATTCACCGAGCGATCTCGCGGAGATTCGTCGGCTGGTTGAAGGGATCGGCGCCGAAGTGAACATGGTGTTCCCGATGGGCAGCCATCTGGAAGAGGTGCCGCGGCTGGTGGACGCCGACGTGAACGTGTGCATGTACCGCGAATTCGGGCGCATGCTCTGCGAGGCGCTCGAACGGCCGTATCTCCAGGCACCCATCGGCTTGCACAGCACGACGAAGTTCCTGCGCACGCTCGGCGAAATGCTGGGGCTCGACCCCGAGCCGTTCATCGAGAAGGAGAAGCACACGACGATCAAGCCGTTGTGGGATCTCTGGCGCAGCGTGACCCAGGATTTCTTCGGCACGGCGAGCTTCGCCATCGTCGCGAACGAGACGTATGCACGCGGGGTGCGCAATTTCCTCGAAGAGGAGATGGGCCTGCCCTGCACGTTCTCGTTCGCGCGCAAGGCGGGCGTGAAGCCCGACAACGAAGCGGTACGCGCGGCGGTCAAGGCATCATCGCCACTGATCATGTTCGGCAGCTACAACGAACGCATGTATCTCGCGGAGTCCGGCGCCCGCTC
Source organism: Gemmatimonas sp. (assembly GCA_035638935.1). Taxonomy (GTDB): domain Bacteria; phylum Gemmatimonadota; class Gemmatimonadetes; order Gemmatimonadales; family Gemmatimonadaceae; genus Gemmatimonas. The sequence continues at coordinate 23,885 of DASQZA010000094.1, forward strand.
GATGTACATCCCGGCCAGTTTTCCGGGCGCGATCATCCGTCGCCACACGGGCACACCGTTCATGGGCTACAGCGGCGCGACGTACCTGGTCCAGGAAGTGTGCAACGCGCTGTTCGACGCGCTCTTCCACATCCTGCCGCTCGGCACCGACATGGACAAGATCGATGCAACGCCGGCGCGACTGTACAAGGAGCTGCCGTGGGACGATGAAGCCAAGGCAGCGTTGGATGAGATCATGGAGCAGTACCCGGTGCTGATCCGAATCTCGGCCGCGAAGCGCTTGCGCGATTTGTCGGAGAGGGATGCGCGCGAGCTGGGCGATGCCGTGGTGACCCGAGACCATGTCATGGCATCACGCAGAGGTTTGACCGGCGCAACGACGTAAGTGTCTGATGTTCTCTGTCATCTCATCTCTTTGCACTGTCCACTGTCCACTATCAGGCTGTAAGCTCACAGCGAGCTCACAGCTATTGGCTGCTAGTGGACAGTGGAGAGTGGACAGAGATGAGATGACAGCTGAATTGCTGGACTGATGAAGTTTTCTAGCGCTACAACTGCCTACCCACCGCCCCAATGACCACGTCGGGCCGTTCTTCCGGAATGAGATGTCCCGCGCCTTCCACGCGGGTCAGCACCGCGCGCGGAATGCTCGCGACGCTGTCCGCGAGCGGCCCATACGGCACCCATCGGTCCGCACTTCCCCCGTACAACTCCAACGGCACCGTCAGCAGCGCCGCGTCGCGCACCAGCTTCGGCAGGTCCCAGCGCGACATCATGGACAGCGCCGCATGACAATGAGCCGGTCGCGCGCAGAGCAGCTCGTAACGCGCGCGGTCGGCGGGGCTCAGTGCGGTGCCCGTGCTCGCGAGCATCGAGGGAATGATGCCCGTGCTGCGTGCGAGCCACGCGGCGCCAGCGGCCACGAGCGGCGACTCGGCCACGACGCCGACGAGCGGTGCGATCAGCGACACATACGCGGCGGGCGGCGCGACGAGGGCCGGATTGAATCCCAGCAGGCGACAGTCAGGCAGCAGGCCGTCGAGCGCCATGCGTACGAGGACCGCGGCACCAGCCGAATGTCCAGCGGCGACCGCGGGTTGAACGCCGAGTGCGTCGAGGAGCGAGCGGACCGCGAGCGCCATGCCTTCCAGCGCGTAGATGCGACCATCGGCGTCGGTCTCCGGCGCGACGTTGGAGAAGCCATGTCCCGGCAGGTCGATCGCGATCACGGTGCAGCGTTCCGCGAGGCTCCCGATCGCGTGGTGCCAGGAGTGCGCGGATCCGCCGGTGCCGTGCAGGAGCAGCAGCACCGGGCCGGAGCCAAGTCGCTGCACGTGCCATCGCACGTTCCAGTTCGTGCTGACGCGCAGATCGGACGTTGTGACCGCACCGGACGCATGGCGGTGGGGCCAATTCGGGGGCGGTGCGTCGCTTTGGAAGGTGCTTTCGAAGATTTCTTTCATCAGAGCGTAAATTCTTCTTGACGACTCGGAGTGTAACACACAGTTTACACCCGCGCTCACGAACTACGAGTTCAACAAGAGTTGCACCAGTTTTCCCCGCAGGGGAAAACATCCCAGCCGCGCGGGACATGTGCGGTAGACACCCCTTTCTCTCGGAGTCTTCATGGACAACAGGGGCGGAATGACGGAGGAAGAAGCACGTGGATTCCACGGCTACTTCATCATGGGTTTCCTCGGCTTCACAGCAGTAGCAGCTGTCGCGCATTTTCTGGCGTGGCAGTGGCGTCCGTGGCTTTGACCTCCCTCTGATCAAAGGCTGACATCATGCACAAGATCTGGCAGGGAACGGACCCGATGGTGAACCTCGCAGGGCTGGGCGTATTTCTCGCCTGCCTCGCGCTGATCATCCATGCGTGGGCCTACAGCATCACCGGTTGGCCGGCCTCAGAGCGGGCGCAAAACCAGCAGCAGACACCTTCAGCGCAGGTCCGCTGACCTTCACGGTCCAAACCCTTCGCGAGGTTCTGACTCATGCACCGCATTTGGTTCTCGTTTGATCCGCGACGCGTAATGGTTGCGCTATTTGGCTTCCTCGGCGTGCTCGCGTTCATCATTCACTTCATCCTGCTCAGTTCGCAGCGCTACTCGTGGATCGAAAACGGGACGCTCCGCAACACGCAGGCGCCCGTCGGGGCATCGGCCCCGGCAGCGGCGGCAGAGATGTCGCCACTACCCCCAGGCCGGTAATTCGTCGCGTCGACGCCGGGATGGCATTCGCTTCCGTGATGTCCAGCGGAAGTGCCAGTGCCATCCCCGGCCGACGCCAGCACGCTCTCTCTCTGTAGGCCGGAGAAATCGCCCATGGCGATGCTCAGTTTTGAAAAGAAGTACCGTGTCCGCGGTGGGACACTGATCGGCGGGGACCTCTTCGACTTCTGGTTCGGCCCATTCTACGTCGGATTCTTCGGCGTCACGACGATTTTCTTCGTCGCGCTCGGCACGCTGTTGTGCGTGTGGGGAGCAGCGCTCGGACCCACCTGGAATCTCTGGCAGATTTCCATCGCGCCTCCTGACCTCAAATACGGTCTCGGGCTCGCGCCGCTGCGCGAAGGTGGACTCTGGCAGATCATCACATTGTGTGCGCTCGGTGCATTCGGCAGCTGGGCTTTGCGCCAGGCCGAAATCAGCCGGAAGCTCGGCATGGGCATGCACATTCCGTGGGCATACGGCGCTGCCGTCTTCGCCTACGTGACACTCGTCGTCATCCGTCCACTGCTGCTCGGCGCATGGGGACACGGATTCCCGTACGGAATCTTCTCACACCTTGATTGGGTGTCGAACGTGGGGTACCAGTACCTCCACTTCCACTACAATCCGGCGCACATGATCGCCGTCACGTTCTTCTTCACCAACTGTCTCGCCCTCGCGATGCACGGTTCGCTGATCCTCTCGGTGACCAATCCGAAGAAGGGCCAGCCGGTGGGCACGAGCGAAACAGAAAACGTATTCTTTCGCGACCTGATCGGCTATTCGATTGGCGCGCTCGGCATCCATCGCCTCGGACTATTCCTCGCGGTCAGCGCCAGCATCTGGAGTGGCATCTGCATCGTGATCTCCGGGCCGTTCTGGGTGAAGGGCTGGCCGGAATGGTGGGGCTGGTGGCTCAATCTTCCGATCTGGTGAGGCGCGCGTAATCATGCTGGAATACCAGAATCTCTTCACGCGCGTGCAGGTACGCACGGTCGCCGAAGCCGGTCTGCCCATCGATGAATCGACGGGGCAGCGGTACGGCACCGGTTGGTTTTCGTACTGGGCCGGCAAGTTCGGCGACTCGCAGATCGGCCCGATCTACCTCGGCTGGGCGGGCATTCTCTCGCTCCTCTGCGGCTTCATCGCCTTCGAGATCATCGGCCTGAATTTCCTGGCCTCGGTGAACTGGAGCCCGGTCGAGTTCATTCGGCAGCTGCCGTGGCTCGCGCTCGAACCGCCACCACCACAATTCGGCCTCCGCATTCCGCCGCTCGCACAGGGCGGATGGTATCTGATGGCCGGCTTCTTCCTCACCATGAGCATCATCCTCTGGTGGGTTCGAGTCTACCGCCGGGCACGCGCGCTCAACATGGGCACGCATCTCCCGTGGGCGTTCGCGTCGGCAATCTTCCTCTACCTGACGTTCTTCTTCCAGCCGCTGCTCGTCGGCAGCTGGAGCGAGATGGTGCCCTTCGGCATCTTCCCGCATCTCGATTGGACCGCGGCATTCTCGATTCGCTACGGCAACCTGTACTACAACCCGTTCCACGCACTCTCGATCGCGTTCCTGTACGGCAGCGCGGTGCTGTTCGCGATGCATGGTGCGACCATCCTGGCGGTTGCGCGACTCGGTGGTGAACGCGAGATCGAGCAGATCACCGATCGCGGCACGGCAGCCGAACGTTCGATGCTTTTCTGGCGCTGGACGATGGGCTTCAACGCCACGATGGAATCGATTCATCGCTGGTCCTGGTGGTTCGCGGTGCTCACCACCTTTACGGGCGGTATCGGCATCCTGCTCACCGGCACGGTCGTCGACAACTGGTATCTCTGGGGCGTCAAGCATGGGTTGGTGTCCGCGTATCCCGCGGCGAACAATCTCACGCCAGAGCAGCAGGAACTGTTGCGCGGTCGTTATCAGGGCACGGCGCCCGACACGTTCCCGGTGATTGCGGCACCATCCGCCAATCCCGCGCTCATGGATACGGCATCCGCGCTCACGCCGCTCGATTCCGCCGAGATTGCGGCGGTCCTCGATGCGAACGCGATCGGTGCAGCATTCACGACGTCAGGTCGAGTGGCACTGCGGGCGATCTACTTCCCGTCAGCAGGCGCGCTGGCCCGGGCCGAATCGCAGCAGCAGCTCACGGAGATCGCGAACTACCTGAAGGCGAATCCCACGGTCACGGTATCGCTCGAGGGGCACACGGACAGCATCGGTGATGCGGCCGCCAACCTCCTGCTCTCGCAGCAGCGCGCTACGGATGTGCGCGACCGCTTGATCCGCGAGTACGGCGTTGCCGCAGCTCAGATCATCAATGTCGGTGGCTTCGGCAGCACGGTGCCGGCCGCCAGCAACAGCACGCCGGAAGGACAGCGGCAGAACCGTCGTGTCGAGATGGTCCGTGCCACGACCGCGGCCACACCGGCGCCACCGCCGGGGAGAACACCATG